>CAYFOU010000033.1:12293-18161 GCA_964344805.1 uncultured Piscirickettsiaceae bacterium
CAACCAGGCGGATATGCAGCTCAATCGCTTCACTGTTGTGCGGTGCATTGGCGATGGAGAAGGCGCGGCGCTTGCCATCTTCCATCAGGATCTCGATATACTGCCCGGCGAGAAACTGCATGCTCTCCTCTTCCGGGGTCTTGAGGTAGAGACGGATCACATCATCGGCCAGCCTCTCAAGCCTGGTTACCTTGGTCGGCAGAGTATGGACCTGGATCTCCTCTGCCCCCTTCACCACCTCCACATCGATGGTGAGATCCCCCTTCGCCTCTGCCTTGCAGCAGATCACCACACCATTATCCAGCTCCTCCTGGGTCAGCGGCTGTGGCTTGTACTCATCCTGATACTCGTAATCCCCAGTCACCTGAGCCTTGCAGGCCCCACAAAAACCATTCTGACAACCATATGGAAAGGCGACACCATGCTCCAGCGCCGATTCCAGAATGTTTTCCCCCTCCTTGCTCTCAAATGTATGACCACTGGGTCTTAGCTCGATCTGTGCCATTCAATCTTCCTTTATTCTATTGTAGTAATTAACCCGCTTGAGTAGCCCCTAATAAACCTTACCATTTTGATATGTTATTAGAGAGGAATCAACCGATATTTGAAAAAACATTACATTTTATGCGGATAAAGAGCTATTGACCAACCCTATCCACTGTAATTGCTATAGCTGGCCTGCTTTCTGCCACCCTGTTTTGATTTGTAGAGCATCTTGTCGGCCAACTTGACCAATCCGATTACTCCCATCGACTCGTCCGCCACCACGGTGATGGAGCCGATACTGAGTGAAATTACGCTATCCGCCTCCGAGGCCTCATGCAGAATCTGCAACATCTCAATCTGGCGCAGCACCTCTTTACCTACCACTTTGGCCCCCTCCAGATCCGTATCGGGCAGGATCATTGCAAACTCCTCCCCCCCATAACGGGCCACCACATCAACCGCCCGCCGAGCACAACGGTTAAGCGCCTGGCCAACCCTCTTCAGCACATCATCCCCAGCCACATGGCCATAGAGGTCGTTGTAGTTCTTGAAGAAGTCGACGTCGAGCAGCATCAGTGTCAGTGACTCCTTGCGACGCGCTGCAGTGTGAATCTCACGCTCCAGAAAGAGGTCGAAGGCGCGACGGTTGGCAAGATCGGTCATGCTATCGGTCATCGAGATACTCTGCAGCAGCTCCATCTGGTAACGCAGCTTGAGGTGGTTGCGCACCCGCAGTTGTACCACCGCCTCGGAGAAGGGCTTGCTGATGTAATCGGCCGCACCATAGATCAGCCCCACCTCCTCATCGCGATGGGAATCAAGTGCGGTGAGAAAGATCACCGGAATCTGGTCGGTATCAGGAGATCCCTTCAGCTTCTTGCAGACATCGAAACCATCCATATCCGGCATCAGAATATCCAGCAGAATCAGATCGGGGGCATGCTCCTGGGCAACCTTCAGCCCCTCAACACCAGAACGTGCCGTCAACACCTTGTACTCATTCTCCAGCATCCCCCGGAGCACCCCCACCATCGACTCCTGATCATCCACGATCAGGATCTTGCGCTTGTGCCTTTCCATGTCTCTCTCCCTATAGATCCATCTAACTCAAGACCGCTCCCATCACCTCTGCAATTATAAGGCACCTCTAAAAATGTCCTTTTCCTGCAATTACTTCGTCAGCTCCGTACTCGAATCCTCATGTACTCAAGTACACTTTGGTTCTCCGTGCGGTGCTTTCTCGTACTTGCAGTAAAATGCCTATTTTTAGAGGCACCTTATAGAAAATCACTATCTTTGGAGCACTCCTGAACTTACTGACTATAGATCAAGATTAATAAAGGTCCATAATTTATCAACGTGCACACGCCACAAAACCCTGCACCACATTTACAGGCCGGATATCGAACTTTGAAAAACCCTTTGTATCAGGTAATCGATTGGCGCATCCGCTCCAGATCAATGATATGAATCTGGTTACCCTGAATGGTAATGATCTTCTCATCCCGCATCTTGCCCAGAATACGGGAGAAGGTTTCACGCTGGATCGAGAGTAGCGAGGCGATCACCGACTTGGAAATAGGCAGCTTGAATTTACAAGCATCCTGACTATTACAGTCAAACTGTGAGTGCATACAGTGGTGCTTGTCACTGCACTCAACCAGTGAAAAGAGATAGTGGGTCAACCGGTGGCGGGCATCGGTCAACGTCAGGTTGCCAATCTCTTCAGTCTGGTTACGAATCTGATCACTCAGGCTGCTGATCAGCGGTAGAGCATAACCGGGGTGCTTCTCCAGTATTCTGAGGTATTCATTACACTCAAACTGAAACAGCTCACCATCCTCCAGCATCTCACACTCACAATTATGGGTGGAACAGTCGAGAAACATCTGAATCTCTCCCAGTGCAGAGCCGGGGCGCTTGATATTAAGGGTCTTCTCCTGACCACTCTGGGAGGTGAGAAACTGCTTGATCAGACCGGTACGGATTACAAAGAAGCTGTTGGCCATCTCCCCCTTGCGAAAGACCGGTTCCCCCGCCTTTTTGAAGATAATCTTTCCCTTCTGAAACATCTGTTCCAATGCGTTATCGCTAAAAGCGGAGAAGACAAGGGAACGACGCGCCTCATTTTTGTATATCAATGACAGTGCCATGGTGCTTTTGCAATCAGATCAATCCAGTTGTTTTCAATTATCGCCTATTATGGACGCAATGCTTCAGCAGAAGCGCAATAAATTTGATAAATATCATATCCTGCTGATTATTAATGAAAAAAATCAGTATGTTACCAAAACGTAACATTCCATTTTACGCCTAAAGCCCCAACTCACCCCAGATCCGATCCACTCGCTGTTTCACTGCGGCATCCATCACAATGGCCGTTCCCCACTCACGGACAGTCTCTCCCTCCCACTTGTTGGTGGCATCGAGCCCCATCTTCGAACCCAGACCAGAGACCGGGGAGGCAAAGTCAAGATAATCAATCGGGGTATTTTCCACCAGCGTGGTATCACGCGCCGGATCCATCCGCGTGGTAATCGCCCAGATCACATCCTCCCATTTGCGCACATCAACATCATCATCGGTCACAATGATGAACTTGGTGTACATGAACTGGCGCAGAAACGACCAGCACCCCATCATCACCCGCTTGGCGTGACCGGGGTACTGCTTCTGGATACTGACCACCGCCATGCGGTAGGAGCACCCCTCCGGCGGCAGGTAGAAATCGACAATCTCCGGGAACTGCTTCTTCAGGATCGGTACAAAGACCTCATTCAGCGCCAACCCCAGTACTGCGGGCTCATCCGGTGGACGTCCGGTGTAGGTGGAGTGGTAGATCGGGTTGTTGCGATGGGTGATGCGCTCGACGGTGAAGACCGGGAACTGCTCCACCTCATTGTAGTAACCGGTATGATCCCCAAATGGCCCTTCCGGGGCCATCTCATCAGGGTCGATAGTGCCTTCCAGAACGATCTCGGTATTGGCGGGTACCTGCAGCTGATTGCCAATACAGTTCGTCACCTCGGTCTTTGAGCCACGCAGCAGACCGGCAAAGGCATATTCCGAGAGGGTATCGGGTACCGGGGTTACCGCACCGAGAATGGTGGCCGGATCAGCCCCAATCACCACCGAGACCGGGAACGGCTTGCCGGGATGGGTCGCCTTCCACTCCCGAAAGTCGATCGCCCCCCCCCGGTGGGAGAGCCAACGCATGATCACCTTGTTCTTGCCGATCACCTGCTGACGATAGATCCCCAGATTCTGCCGCTCCTTGTTGGGACCACGGGTCACCACCAGCCCCCAGGTGATCAATGGTCCGGCATCCCCTGGCCAGCAGGTCTGGATCGGCCACTGTGACAGATCAACCGCATCGCCCTCGATCACCACCTCCTGACACACCGCCTTGCTGCGCACCTTGGGTGACATATTGAGTACCTGCTTGAAGATCGGCAACTTCTCCAGTGCATCGCGGAACCCCTTCGGTGGATCAGGCTCCTTCAGATAGGCGAGGATCTGTCCCACCTCACGCAGGTGTTCAACCGATGTCTGCCCCATCCCCATCGCCACTCGTTTTGGGGTACCGAACAGGTTGGCCAGTACCGGCACATCAGACCCCTTGGGATTTTCAAACAGCAGCGCCGGGCCACCATCACGCAGCACCCGATCGGCGATCTCGGTCATCTCCAGGTGGGGATCAACAGCCTGCGTGATCCGCTTCAGCTCCCCCTGCTGCTCCAGTTGGTCAATAAATGCACGAAGATCGGTTAAGTCCATCGGTTGGGTGCCTGCTCAGTCAATCAATCGGCCCATTATAGGGCATCTCTGAAGTGCCGAACCAAAACCAAAGGTCCGTGAAACAGGTCCTGATATGGCCATCATAAATTTGTTCTTCGTGATACTGGAGAAAGGAGGAGTGCGCCCGATATATACAAACTAAGGAATGCCTTAAAAACCCCCTTGGCAAGGCTCATTTACCTTACACTATGGAATATTAATCCTCTGATAATAGACAGTTACACCCGGATGAGCACAACTGCAATCACCCCTTCTCCAGAACATCTCAAGCGCCTTGCGGTCAGTGAAAGCGGCTTTATCTTTGATCCGGTCAGTGGACTCAGCTTTACCCTCAGCCTTACCGCCCTGTTTCTGCTGGAGCAGATGAGACAGGGGCAGAACCAGGAGCAGCTACTGACCGCCATCCAGCATCACTATGAGGTGGAACCCCATGAGGCGGAGCGTGATCTGCATGGCTTTATCAAAGCGCTCAATACATTACTGCAATGAGTAAGCCAAGTAGATCACCGGTCATTGCCATTACCGGACTCAATGCACAGGCCGACAACCCCGGCCCCGGACTGGCGGTGGCGCGTTGTATTCATGAAGCCGAAGATTTCAATGGCACCTTGATCGGACTCAGCTATGATGCCCTCGATCCCGGTCTCTACCTGCAGGGGGTAATCGATAGCGGTCATCTGCTCCCCTACCCCTCTTCAGGTGAAGAGGCGCTATTTGAACGGCTACAGACACTCCATGAGCAGTACCATCTCGATCTGCTGATCCCCTGCCTTGACGCAGAGCTGCCCAGCTTTGCACGCCTCAAACCCCGCCTGCAGGCACTCGGCATCCAGCTACTGCTACCGGAAGGAGATGCGCTACGGATGCGGGACAAATCACACCTGCAACAATTGGCTCAACAGGCGGATGTAGAGAGCCCGGAGACACTCGCTCTGCATGAACCACGATTCTTCCAGCACCCCAAAACCGGTTGGGATTACCCACTGGTAGTCAAAGGGCTCTTCTATGGTGCCGAGGTGGTCCACAACCCGGAGCAGGGACGGACCGCCTTCCAGCATATCGCCAACCAGTGGGGGCTACCGGTACTGGTGCAACAGCATCTGCAGGGTGAGGAGATCAACCTCAGCGCAATTGGTAATGGCGATGGCTCACTGATCGCTCCGGTGATGATGAAAAAGCGGGCCGTCACCGACAAGGGGAAGGCGTGGGCTGGTATCACCATCGATGATCCCAAACTGTTGCAGCTGGCTAAACGCATTGCAGAGAGGATGCAGTGGCTCGGCCCACTGGAGATCGAAGTACTGAAAGATGCAGAGGGGCGCTACCACCTGATCGAGATCAACCCTCGCTTCCCCGCATGGATCTACCTCTCGGTCGGGGCCGGTCGCAACCTGCCTGCAGCACTGGTAACGCTGGCCCTGCACGGCTCCATACCCCCCTTTGAAGAGATTCGCACCGGTGTACTCTTTCTGCGCTATGCACAGGAGGTTCTGGTGGAACTCGACAGCTTTGAATCAATGATTACCCTGGGCTCAACCCCTTCCTCGAAATAGATAACATGGCTCGTCAAACCTGGAGCAAACC
>CAYFOU010000034.1:0-18058 GCA_964344805.1 uncultured Piscirickettsiaceae bacterium
GGCGGGCTGTTCCCAGAAAGATACCGACTTCCTCCACGCTGTAAACTGGAAGAAGGCCGCAGAGCTGTATGAAGCGGGCAAAGGCAAGAGTGTAAACGGCATGGACGTGCTCGACATGAAGACCATGGTCGAGAACAAGGCACTGTTCCTGGTACCAGAGCCCAAGAGTCCACACGGTGTTGACGTCTCTCCAAAGGGTGACCACATCATCGTATCCGGCAAACTCGACAGCCACGCTTACGTCTACAGCTTCGAGAAGATGATGGCTGCACACAATGCAGGCAAGTATGAGTCACACGACCCATATGGTATCCCCATCGTCTCGCTGCAGGATGCACTGCACAAGCAGGTACAGGTTGGCCTTGGCCCACTGCACACCCAGTACGACTCCAAGGAGTGTGTGGTCTACACCTCAATCTACGTGGACTCCCAGGTCACCAAGTGGGATCACTGTAAGGGTGAGGTATTGGACAAGGTATCGGTTCACTACAACATCGGTCACTTGATGACCATGGAAGGTGATTCCGCCACTCCTGACGGCAAGTACCTGGTCTCTCTCAACAAGCTGGCGATTGATCGCTTCAACCCTGTTGGCCCACTGCATCCGCAGAACCACCAGTTGATCGACATCAGCGGCGACAAGATGGAGCTTCTCTATGACATGCCTCTGCCACTGGGCGAGCCACACTATGCGGTTGCAATCAAGGCAGACAAGCTGAAGCCAGGTATCCGCTACAAGTCTGGTTGGGACAGCCGTGCTGACAAGCGTTCTCCTTACAAGACCCGTGCTGGTCGTGAGAAGACTGTCCGCACCTGTGATGATGCCGGCAACTGTACTGTAGAGGTATTCGGTACCGTGATCCGTTCACACATCACACCTGAGACCATCGAAGCCGAGGTCGGCGACAAGGTGATCATGCACTTCACTAACCTGGAGCGCGCACAGGACGAGACCCACGGTTTCGCTCTCAACAACACCAACGTCAACCTCTCCATCGAGCCAGGCAAGACTGCTTCTGCAACCTTCGTGGCTGACAAGGAAGGTGTCTTCCCCTACTACTGCACCGAGTTCTGCTCCGCGTTGCACCTGGAGATGGAAGGCTATCTGCTGGTCAAGCCTAAGGGCTACAAGGCTGTCGCAGGCAAGATGCAGGAAGGCACCGTCTACTCCAAGGCAGACTACGACAAGCAGTATCAGACCAACCTGGACACCCAGGCGGTCATCGATTCAGTCGTAGGCTACATCACCAGCACCAACTACACCGACTTCCCAGCGGTAGTAGCACTGGTTGAAGATGCCGTGGATCAGCTCGGATTTGCCGAGACCTGGCGCAAGAAGGCTGAGGCCTCTGCTACCGCCAATGACTACCAGAATGCAACGCTGCAGGCTGGTCAGTGGTGGCAGTATCAGGTGAAGGCAGCCGACATCGGTCTGCGTGCCAAGACCTATCTTGAGCAAAATGGTGCCAAGGTTGTGAAGTAATTCATACCTTTTCACACCAACCAAAAGGGGGAGAGCCAACACTCTCCCCCTTTTTTGATCCCCACTCTCCTACCTACATTACCAAGGATGATTGATATGAATCTGAAGAAAACTCTGTTGATGAGCGCAGCCATTGCACTCTCTACTACCCTCTCACCACTGGTCTCTGCGGATGGCGCCAACCTCTACAAGACCAAGACCTGCTTCTCCTGCCACGGCAAGGACGCCAAGACCCCACTGCTCCCCATCTACCCTAAAATTGCCGGGCAGAATGCTGACTACGCCTATAACCAGATGGCCGATATCAAGTCCGGGGCCCGCGCCAACGGTCAATCAGCAGCAATGAGAGGGGTAATGGGACTGGTCAACGAGGCGGAAATGAGAGAGATCGCCAACTGGCTGGCAACACTGAAATAGGCAAAAGCCTCACCAAAACCATGGGATAGAGGGGTCGTTGACATACATCAAGGTCGCTCCCAGACGGTTCCTCTATTCTTTTCGCTATCTTATCCAATAAGCTGGAGACAAACTCGATGAAGAAGATCACCGCAATCACAGCTGGAATTGCACTGGCCATTAGTGGCTCTGTCATGGCCGCAGGAGGCCATGGTGGACAAGCTACCGATATCAAGGACTGGAATAAAGGCGGCGGCGAGCAGGATGTTGCCATGACCCTGACCCCGGACCGCGAGAATGGCATTGAGGTCTACGAGGTCTGTTCAGCCTGTCATATGCTGGAGGGCTGGGGCATGAAAAACGGCACCTTCCCTCAGCTTGCCGGGCAACACAAGAATGTACTGATCAAGCAGCTGGCCGATATCCGCGCGCTCAACCGCGACAATCCCACCATGTACCCTTTCGCACTGCCTGAGTCGATTGGTGACGAGCAGGCCATCGCCGATGTCACCGACTATATCGCCAAGTTGCCAATGAACCCGGACAACGGTAAAGGTCCCGGCAACAATCTGGAGCATGGCAAGAAACTCTACCAGGAGAACTGTACACAGTGCCATGGTGAGAATGGTGAAGGGAGTGAAGAGAAGTTCTATCCCAAGATTCAGGGGCAACACTACGAATACATGCTGCGCCAGTTCGAGTGGATTCGAGACGGCAAACGCAGAAATGCCAACCCCGACATGGTCAAGCAGGTTGCCAGTTTCAGCAATGAAGATATGGTGGCAGTGATTGACTACACCTCCAGAATCCCGGTACCGAAAAAGGATCTGGCCCCTCCCGGCTGGACCAACCCGGACTACGACTAACCACACACATCTGCCCCTCATTGAGGGGCAGTTTTACCCTTCTCTTGGGGAGAACCAATGGAAGAAGAGAACGGTAAGACTGATCACTACTCAACCGAACAGACTCTCGGAGCTTTCTCATGAGCCTCTCCCATTCCAAACAAAACCTGGTCATCAGCACCCTTTCACTGGTTGCCATCGGCCTGATGATCTCCATCTTCTACAGCCCCATCTGGTGGGTCTCCCTGAAGGCACCGCAATATCCCGAGGCCGCCTTCCCGCAGGGCATCCGCATCCACTTCCACGTCAACGGGGTCTTCAACGGCTGTCAAAAGGTCGAGACCGAAGAGAAGTACGAGGAGGAAGCCCTCAACTGCAAACATGAGATGGATGCCATCAACCACTATGTCGGCATGTATCCCATTGCCGCCGGTGCCCCGGTGGAGCGTGCCATATCTCCTTTTGTCTTTACCCTGCTGGGGCTGATGGTGCTCGCCTTTGCCCTGCCCAACAACAAGCAGCGGATTCTGCTGATGGGAGCCGGATCGCTGCTGATCGCCGGTTGGACCTACGCTGCCCTCTACGGCGAAGGGGGGATGACCCTGCAATCCTCCCCCTATCGTGAAGACATGATGGGGACCATGGAGCTGACCCCGGAGGAGATCGATCAGTGGAGCGGTATCGAGGCATTGAAGGTGAGCTACGAGGAGGCGCTGGGACGCTACTTCCCCACCATTGCAGTGGATTGCGACAGCTACGCCTCAAAGATGACCTATGTCGATCTCTATGCCACTCAGGATCGCCCCTTTGATGAGTTGAATGATCTGCTTGCCAATGCCGGTGCCACCTCAGCGGTAATGTCGGTATTCCACGACATGTACAAGAAGATCCAGAAGAACCCGGGGATGAATGCCGAGCAGCAGCAGAAGGCCTTCATGCAGCGTTGCGGGCTGATGTCGAACAAGATCGGCATGACCGACATCGAGCGCACCGAGATGATGATCACCATCACCCATATCGCCTTTGTCGGGCTGTTGGGTGCGATGGCGCTGCTGGTATTCGGGCTGTGGAAGATGGAACACACCTTCAAGTGGGTGCTGATTCTGGTGCCAATGGCCCTGCCGATCTTCTTCATCATGGACTATGCCGGCTGGCTCTGGTGGTTTGGTCACCACCTCAGCGAGATGGGGGCATTTACCGTCAAGCCCTTCATGCCCACCGTATTCGGTGTAGGCAAGGTTGCCCAGTTCGCCACTTACTCCTACCCCTACTACGGCTTTGGTCTGATCATGTTGAACTCCATTGTGCTCGCAGCCATTGCACTGATCCGTCTAAAATCATCAGATGAATGAACGAGCGATAGCGATCTCTCACTCTCATTGGGCGCTGCTGCTCACCGCCTGTAGTCTGTGGCTGGTCACCTGTCAGGTTTCCGCCCAACCCTCCTCACTACAGGAGATGATCGACAACACCCCCAAAGGGGGCACACTGATCCCGCCTGCCGGAACCTATCAGGGGCCGATTACCATCGAGAGACCGATGACCATTGATGGTAAAAATGGCGTCACCATTGATGCCGGGGGCAAGGGCAGTGTGGTCTATATCGATACCGATGGCGCCACCCTGCAAAATCTTCGACTGATCCACTCCGGCTACTCCCACAACGATGTCGACTCCGGGGTGCAGGTGAAGGGCAACTTCAATGTGGTCAAGGACAACACCATTGAGGAGTGCCTGTTCGGTATTGATCTGTCCCAGTCGGAGAACAACATCATCCGCCGCAACACCATCCGCTCCAAGAGTGACCGTGAGCTGGGAATGCAGGGGGACTCGGTACGACTCTGGTACAGCTTCCACAACCAGATCACCGACAACATCATCCGGGGCAGTCGCGATATGGTGGTGTGGTACTCCAGCGACAACACCATTGCCCGTAACGACTCCTCCGGTGGTCGCTATGCCCTCCACTTCATGTACTCACAGGGCAACCTGATCGAGGAGAATCGATATACCGACAATGCGGTAGGCATCTTCCTGATGTACAGCGATGGCGCAATACTGCGCAATAACTATATCGCCCACTCCCAGGGGACCACCGGGATGGGGATCGGCCTGAAGGAGACCAGCAACGTCATCGTCAGCAACAACCAGATCCTCTACAACGCCACCGGGGTCTACAGCGATGTCTCCCCCTACCAGCCCGATACCACCAATCTGATGGAGGATAACCTGATCGCCTTCAACAGCATCGGTATGCTCTTCCATACCCCGTGGTGGGGCAATATCGCCCGCAACAATACCTTCAAGGACAACATCACCCAGGTGGTGGTCGATGGCAACGGTGGGGCCACCAGGAATGTATGGGAAGGCAACCACTGGGACGACTATGAAGGCTTTGACCGCAACCAGGATGGCGTAGGCGACACCCCCTATGAGCTCTACGCCTATGCCGATCGCATCTGGATGGACCGTCCCGAAGCCCGTTTCTTTATGGGCACACCACTATTGGAGACTCTGGATTTTCTGGAACAGCTTGCCCCCTTCTCTGAACCCACCCTGCTGCTACGTGATGAGCAACCACTGATTATGGCTGCACAGCGCACCACTCCAACCAGCCCCACACAGGAGAGCACGGCTGAACCCGCTGCTAAAGACACCCCTGCAGAGGACACAACACCTGGGAAAGATTGGGGCTCATCACTACGACTGCTGGAGCAAAGCCTGCAATGAGTGACACCGAGAAAAAACCTCCACAACGACTTACCCGCAAGGAGCGGGAGCGCAGGGAGTTCCTGCGCACTGGGGCCCTGTTTGCCGGGGTAACCGGATTCTCCCTGCTGCAGCTAATCCCCACCCTGACCGATGCCGCACCACGACTACGCCCCCCTGGTGCGCTGGAGGAGCAGGAGTACCTCGCCTCCTGCATCAAGTGTGGACAGTGTGTACAGGTCTGCCCGGTGGAGGCAATCTTCCTCGCAGACATCTTTGACGGACAGGGACAGGGGGCCGCCTATATCGATGCCCGTGACCAGGCCTGCGACTTCTCCTGTGACGGACTGCAGTGTGTACTCGCCTGCCCCACCGGCGCACTCACCCATGAGATCAACTACTCCCACGAGACCCGCATGGGGCTGGCCCGTCTGGATAGACCCGGCGACTGTCTGGCACTGAAGGGAGAGGGCTTCTTTGGCCTCACTCGAGGTGAATCTTACACTGGAAAGCTGCGCTTTGAGGAGATCGACCGCTGGAATCCGATACAGGTCAACCAGCACCCGTTTGATCTGGAGATTTGCGACCTCTGTGTGCGCCTCTGCCCAATCGAGATCCGCCGCACCCAGTGTGATGCCGGCAAGCCTCCCTCCGGGGATATCAACCAGTGCCCCCCCAAACCCGCCATTGCGCTGGAGAAGGTGGAAGGCGAAGGCAACCAGGTCCGCTACAGGCCGGTGGTGCTCGAAGGGTGTGTCGGCTGTGGGGTCTGCGAGATGGTCTGCCCCACCGAGAAGCCCGCCATCGTCATTGATATCCGTAAACAGTGGTCTGAGGTGAACGCATGAAGCTGGGTAGATACTGCATCGAGATCATGTTGGGCAGACACCCGACCAAGACGCCCCCAGCTGCCATTTCGGAACAGGCCAAGGCGCTCCATCAACGCAAGAAGGAGAGCGGTGAACTGGACAAGGTGAAGGCCCGGCAGGCCCATGAGGTCTATCGGGACACCCACACCAAGCTGTGGCGCAGACGGCGCTGGACCACCCTGATCTTCGTCAACCTGCTGTTTGTCATCTCCTACGCCCTCGATATTCAGGTACTGGAGGGAGCACTGACCGCCTCCCGTTTCCTCGGCTTCCATATGGCCGACCTCAACTCCGCACTGCAGGTGGCACTCGCCTTCAAGGAGGTACTGATCAACCTCTTTATCGGCTTTGTCACCGTACTGCTGATGTGGATACTGCTAGGGGGGCGCACCTTCTGCTCCTGGGTCTGCCCCTATCACCTCCTCTCCGAGTTTGCGGAGATGGTTCACCTCAAGCTGATTCAGAAGAAGATCATCAAGAACCACACCTTCAAACGCAAGGTGCGCACCTGGTTCTACATCCTCTTTGCCGTACTGGCCTTCACCACCGGTTACACCATCTTCGAGACCATCTCCCCTACCGGCATCCTCAGTCGTGCGCTGATCTATGGCCCCACCGTGGCGCTGCTCTGGGTTGTATTCCTGCTCAGCGTGGAGATCTTCTACTCACGGCGCGCCTGGTGCCGCTACGTCTGCCCGATCGGGCTCACCTATGGTTTTGTCGGCATCTTCTCCCCAATGAAGGTCAACTACAATGCCGAGGCGTGTCACCATGAGGGGGACTGCCGCAAGGTCTGCCTGGTCCCCCATGCACTGGAATGGACCGTCAAGGGGCGCTCTCCCGAGATCAATGTAGAGCTGGGGCCCGACTGTACCCGCTGCGGCATGTGCATTGACGTCTGCCCTACCGACTCCCTCTCCTTCCACTTCAAGGGGCTGAGCAAGAAACCCAAATCCACCATGGAAACGGGCCATGATTGAGCTCAAGGGGCTGCGCAAACGCTTCAAGCGCACCGACGTATTGAAGGGGTTGGATCTGCAGATCGCCACCGGTGATCGAGTGGCGCTGATCGGCTCCAATGGCGCCGGCAAGACCACCCTGATCCGCTGTCTGCTCGGGGAGTACAGCTTTGAGGGGAGCGTCACCCTCGACACCCTCAATCCTCGCACTGCACGCAAGGCGGTACTGTCGCAGGTCGGCTTTGTACCGCAATTACCCCCGCCACTGAAGATGCCGGTGCAGCAACTGCTCCACTTCTCTGCCAGTGTCTGTGGCTGCGGCACCGAGGAGATGGAGGCGGTGGCCCAACAGCTGGGGCTGCCTCTGGAAGAGATCAACCACCGCCCCTTTGAGAAACTCTCCGGCGGACAGAAGCAGAAGCTGCTGATCGCCATTGCATTGGGGCGCCCTACCCGCCTGCTGATCCTCGATGAACCAGCGGCCAACCTTGATCCCGAGGCACGTCATACCCTCTTCTCCCTGCTGGAGAAAAAACGCCACGAAACCGCAATGCTGATCACCAGCCACCGTCTGGATGAGGTGGCCGCACTGGTCAACAGAGTGATCGAGCTGGACCGTGGTGAGGTGGTACTGGATGATCGGGTCGATGACAGCACCGACCTCTCCAGCCTGCTGCTCTGCACCCTCACCACCACCCGGACAGAACCCGCCTTTACCCAGGCGATCCTCGACTGGGGATTCCACAACTCCAGCCGCGACGAGACCCGCTGGAACGGCACCATCCCCGGCCCCGACCGACTGCGCTTTCTGGGGATGCTGTCACGCTATGCCGCACTGCTCTCGCGGATAGAGATCGAGGAGGCAGCATGAGAATTGTGCTGATTGCAATCACACTGCTGCTCACCGCCTGCAACAGTGATCCCGGCACCGGCCCGGTTGATATTACCTGGGACCGGGACAACTGTGAGCGCTGTGTAATGGCGCTGAGTGATCGCCACCATGGTGCACAGGTCCGGGGGGGCAAACGCAACAAGGTACACACCTTCGATGATATCGGCTGCGCTCTGCTCTGGCTCGAGGAGCAGCCCTGGAAGGAGGATGCCTCCACTGAAATCTGGGTCAACAGTCATCTTGATGGCAGTTGGCTCAATGCAAGGGAGGCCCACTATGTACGGCTTCACCACACTCCGATGAACTATGGCTTCAGTGCACAACCGGAGTCTGCAGAGGGAGCGGTCGATTTTGACGCCATGAAACAGGCGGTATTCAAACAGGAGGCTGAATATCACGCCTCGGTAGAAGCCAGACTGACCCACCGCCATGAAGAGGCTAACACCCAATGAATCACCTCTGGCTCACCGCAAAGGCTGATATCTCCGAATCCCTGCGCAGCAAGTGGTTCATGGTCTACGCCATCGTCTTTGGCGGCATCATCGCCCTGCTCTTCGCCTTCGGTCTGACCGAATCCCGGATTATGGGCTTTGTCGGCCTCTCCCGCCTGCTGGTCACCTATATCCAGCTCTCGATGGCCATTCTGCCGATCTTTATCCTCATCACCACCGTACGCTCGGTGGCCGGAGATCGGGATGCCGGGGTCTTTGAATATCTTCTATCCCTGCCGGTCTCCCTCTCCGCCTGGTTCTGGGGCAAGATGGTGGGGCGCTTTGTCGTGGTCTTCCTTCCGGTCTTTCTGGCGATGGCCGGAGCAGTGGTATGGGGGCTACTACAGGGGATAGAGATCCCCTGGTCGCTGTTCCTCTTCTACACCACCTTCCTCTTTGCCCTCTCCTGGTGCTTTCTCGGTATCGGCATGCTGATCTCCACACTGGCCCGCTCCCCCGATGTGGCACAGGGGAGCGCCTTTCTGGTCTGGCTCTTCCTGCTGCTGTTCCTGGACCTGATCCTGCTCGGAGTACTGATCCAGGAGCAGGTTCCGGCAGAGACGGTGGTGACCATTGCACTGATCAACCCGTTACAGGTATTCCGCACCGCCTCAATGCTGCTGTTTGATCCACAACTGGTACTGCTCGGCCCCTCCGCCTACCTGATTCTCGACACCTTTGGTCAGTTCTGGTACCTGTTCTGGGCGATGTTTTACCCACTGCTGCTGGGTACCATAACCGCCTTTATCGGCTATCTGCTATTCCGCCGAGGAGACCAACTATGATACGCACCTTTACCCTATTACTGCTTGGCATACTTGCCCCTTCACTGAATGCCGCCAATCTCGATATTGGCGAAGAGATCAACGAGGTCTGTGCCGGTTGCCACGGAGAATATGCCGAGGGGGGCAAGGAGGGAGAGTATCCCCGCCTTGCCGGACTGCCGGCAAAATATATGGAGCGTGAGCTGCGCCTGTTCAAGAGCAAGGAGCGACTCAACCATCCGATGGTCCCCTACACCAAGGAGCGCGAGCTGCCGGAAGAGGATCTGATCGATGTCTCCGCCTATATCGAAACCATCGAACTCTATTCGAAGATGCCCCCCATCGAGGATGAGGAAAACTTCAACGCCTACGAGCGGCTGCTGCAGAGCAAGAAGCTGCTCAATGTACGCCGTCTGGATGGGGACTACGCTGCCGGAGAGACGCTCTATCAGAGAGAGTGTGCCAGCTGTCACGGAAGGGATGGGCGCGGCAAGATGAAGAAGCTGATTCCGATGCTGGCCGGACAGTACAGCAACTACCTGATGAAGCAGATTACCGCCTACCAGCAGGGGGAGCGCATCCACGATAACGAAGAGCCAGATGAATCAATCTTCCGGGAATACAATAGCGAGGTAATTCACAACCTGTTGGCCTACCTCTCCATTCTGGATGATTAGTAACTGTTCAGCTCACCCCTGAAATCCGCCATTTCTGCGTAGCGCGACCTCGCAAGCTCGGTTCAAAAATGATCATTTACACTTGTAGCATTACGAGCAGTGCTCGCGGTCATCTAAGGATAAACTCACATTTTCTGCCTTGAAGCGAAGCAACGCCTTTAGGCGGTCACTAACGAATTTCAGAGGCAATCTGAATCAGTTACAGGCACCGGTGGCATAGTTACAATGATTAAGGACTACTTTGTTCTACCCTACCGCCTCTCCTTTTCCCGCCCCTGGATCAGCCATCATGGTGAATACCGTTACCGCAAGGGATTTCTGGTAGAGCTGGAAGATATTCAGGGAAACCGTGGTGTCGGTGACGCCGCCCCGCTACCGGAGATGGGCACCGAAACCCTCCATCAGTGCCATGAACGATTACTGGAATGGGGCAAGATCGCCCCTCACTACACTCCAGAGGAGCTGCTGACACTGCTGGATGATGATCGGGAAAAGACCCCGGCGCTCTGTAGTGGTATCGAGTCGGCAATTGTTGACCTGTTATCAAAGCAACAGCAGATGCCTCTGCACCGCTGGCTTAATCCAGACAGCACCAATCAGGTCAAGCTCAATCAGGTCACCTCACTGAAACACCCCGAAATCACAACAGAGGGGGGACCAGTGATCAAATTGAAGCTGGGCGTTGCCCCCATTGAGCAGGAGCTGGAGCAGTTGACCCGATGGGTAAAAACATTACCCTCCCACTACCGCCTGCGTCTGGATGCCAACCAGGCCTGGCACTATGCAGAGGCCGAGTGGCTGCTTTCTCAGCTGGAGGGGCTACCGATCGACTCACTGGAAGAGCCCATCCGTAGTCCAACGCTGGAACAGCTCGAGGCACTGCAACAACAGTGTGCCTTCCCCATCGCAGTGGATGAATCCCTCCACACTATCGGATTTGAGGCGGTTCAACAGAGCCCCCTCCGCCGAGTCATCCTCAAACCAACCCTGACCGGAGGGCCCTGGACCACCTATCAACAGGCCAGGCAGCTACAACAACATGGGATTGAGGTGGTCATCACCAGCATGCTGGAGAGTGCCATCGGCACACTCACCGCCGCCCACTGTGCGGCGGCCATTGATCCCCTGCAGAAGATGGCTCACGGCCTCTCCACCTTCCGCTGCTTCAGTGACGATCTTGCGGTTGCGCCGGAAATCAAACATGGGATACTTCTTCTCCCATGAGACACCCCTTCAAGCATCAACACACCGTTCGCCTCCATGAGACCGATGGCGCAGGCATCCTTTTTCACGGGCAGATCTTCACCATCAACCACAACGCCCATGAGGAGATGATGGCCGCTGCCGGACTACCAATGGAGCATGTGATCGATGGTCACCCCTTCTCCATTCCGGTGGTCCATGCCGAGGCGGACTATACCCAACCCATCCGGCTGGGAGAGAAACTGACACTGAGTGTCCATATTGAGAAGATCGGCACCCGCTCCTTTACCCTGAAGACAATGGTCGACAAGCTCAATAAAGCGGGGGTTCCAAAACGCAAGGCGGAGGTGACCACCGTGCATGTCACCGTAGATATCGAGAGCGGTGCTGCCATCCCGCTGCCCGACGAGGTAAAAGCGGCACTCAATACCAGCTGGTAACCCCATGAGTGATCACCTCGACACAGGGACCATCAATCTACGCTGGTCTGCCCTGCTGATCTCAACCCTGATCGATCAGGGGGTCACCCGCTTTGTGATCTCCCCCGGATCCCGCTCCACCCCACTGGCGCTGGCTGTGGTACGTCACCCCAAGGCACAACACTGGGTCATCATCGATGAGCGCAGTGCCGCCTTCTTTGCACTGGGACAGGGCAAACAGAACAACACCGCAACCGCACTGATCTGCACCTCCGGCAGTGCCGTGGCCAACTGGCTCCCGGCCGTGGTCGAGGCCAACCATGCCGCCACCCCCCTGTTGCTGCTCTCTACCGACCGTCCCCCTGAACTGCATGGGCGAGGGGCCAACCAGACCATCGAACAGCAATCACTGTTTGGAGCAGAGGTGAGAGGGGCCCACCCCCTCCCCCCACCGGATGATCAGGAGAACCACCACACCGCCCTGGGTGCCCTGTTGCAGCAGGTGATGGTTCAGCTGCAACAGCCGATTCCAGGACCGGTCCATATCAATATCCCGTTTCGTGAGCCGCTGCTCCCGAAAACAGTGGATGAGATTGAGTGGCAACCCGATCCAATCAAACTGATGCCAACCCGCACCCTCTCCCGCAAGTGGCTGCGACTGAATGAAGCGGCAGAGAAGGTTTATCAACAACCCGGTATCATCCTCTGTGGAGAGGGGCACTATGGTGAGGACTTTTATATCCAGCTCCAGGAGCTGGCAGAACAGCTGGATAGCGTGATACTGGCAGACCCGCTCTCCAACCTGCGCTGGGGACATCCCTCCTCACCCCGCCTGCTGACCCACTATGACGCCACCCTGCGCACACTACTAGACAACGAGGAGATGCGCCCCCAGTGGGTGATCCAGTTTGGAGACTTCCCCCTCTCCAAGGCACTGGCAACCTGGCTATCACAGCAGCCCCCCGCCGCTTATCTCAACATCCAGCACCAGCGCCACTGGAGCGACCCCGAATTACTGACCACAGAGACCTTCCACTGTAGCCCGGAACAGTTCATTGCCTCATTGCTGAAACAGTTGGATAAGCCAGCTCAACTACCACAGTGGAAATCCCGTTTTATTGCACTGGAACAGCAGGCCGCCAACTGGAATGCCGATTATCCACTCAGTGAACAGAGACTGTTGCAGACACTGCTCCAACAGCTTCCTGCCGACAGCGTGCTCTTCAGCGGCAACTCAATGGTGATCCGGGATGTGGATGGCTGGCTGGGCAGCCGCGAGGCCCCATTGACGCTCCACGCCAATCGCGGCGCCAGCGGCATTGACGGCAACCTATCCACCGTATGCGGCATCCGCAGCCTGGATCATGAGGTTCCAGTGGTCGCCCTGCTGGGCGATCTGACCCTGTTCCACGACCTCAACGCCCTCTCCCTGCTGCGGCAGCTTGAGGGCAATCTGACACTGATTGTGATCAACAACGGCGGCGGCAACATCTTCAGCTATCTGCCACAGGCAACACTCCCGGAGTTTGAACCGGTCTGGCTCACCCCACCGGAGATCGATTTCAAGAAGGCCGCAACACTCTACAACCTCCCCTATCACCGGATCGACGGATCGGTTGACCTGAAACAAGCACTCTCTACCCCCCTTCAGCAGAACCACCCCAAATTGGTAGAATGGGCCATTGATCGTACCGCCTCCATTGCGGCCCACCAACACTACTGGGAGTCTCTGCAGTGATTCAATGGAATGAAGCCGACCGTGGCTACAGCGATGTCCTCTACGCCCATGCAGAGGGGATTGCCAAAATCACCATCAACCGCCCCCATGTACACAACGCCTTCCGCCCGGAGACGGTGAACGAGATGATCGACGCCTTCCATCAGGCCCATCTCGATCCGGAGATTGGTAGCATCATTCTCACCGGAGCTGGAGACCAGGCATTCTGCTCCGGGGGAGATCAGAAGATTCGCGGTGAGAGCGGTTATAACGATGAGGGAGGCACCCAGCATCTCAATGTACTTGATCTGCAGAAGCAGATCCGCACCCTGCCCAAGCCGGTGGTGGCGATGGTCAACGGCTATGCCATCGGCGGCGGGCATGTACTGCACCTGCTCTGTGATCTCTCCATCGCCTCGGAAAATGCCATCTTCGGCCAGACCGGCCCCAAGGTGGGCAGCTTCGATGCTGGCTTTGGAGCCGGTATTCTGGCCCGCACCGTGGGATTGAAAAAGGCAAAGGAGATCTGGTTCATGTGCCGTCAGTACAACGCACAAGAGGCACTGGAGATGGGACTGGTCAATAAAGTGGTCCCTACCGAGCAGTTGGAGACAGAGACCGTAGAGTGGTGCAGACAGATGCTGCAACACAGTCCAACCGCCCTGCGTCTGCTGAAGGCGGGATTCAATGCCGACAGCGACGGTCTGGCAGGGATTCAGGAGCTGGCCGGCAACGCCACCGCCCTCTTCTATATGAGCGAGGAGGGGCAGGAGGGGCGCAACGCCTTCAATGAGAAGCGCCCGCCCGATTTTGCTCCCTATAAACGCCGCCCATGATTGAACAGCTGTCACTGGAACTGGATCTCTTCTTTGAAGATCCACCCGCAGAGGTATCACTACTGAGCATCACCCTCCCCTGGCTGCGCCGCCCCTTCAGCGCACCCGTGGTCCCCGAGCATGGCATCTACTGGCACAACGGCAACAGCCATACCCGCAGGGTTGCTCTGGGGGATGCCTGGTCGATTACACTCCGTGGAGCAGAGCGATTTGCAGATGCCGAACAGCACTTCAACCAACTTCAATCCCGCTGGACCCACCTCGATCCCGAGGAGAGTGGACAACATCCCCAGCTCTTTTTCCAGTACGCCTTTGATGCGGAAGACCCGATGGATGGCCCCTGGCGGGGGCTGCCCAACACCCTGTTGCAGCTTCCTCGCATCAGCCTGAGCAACCAGCAGGGGCATCAATGGATCACCCTCTCCCACCCCGTTGACGGGAATAACCGGAGCACCATTCTGGAGCAGTGGCAGCAGGATCTGCAGGCACTGCAGGATCTGCTCGATACCCGCTACAGTGAAGTCGGCTCTCCTCTTCTCACACCAGCCGAACCCTCCATACTACAAGGCGGGGTGGTCGGGCAGGCCATTGAAACCATCCAGCAAGGTGAGATCGAGAAGATTGTCTGCACCGCAGAGAGCCATTACCAGATCTCCTCTCCCCCCCCTCTGCAACCCACACTGAAGCGGATGGAGAGACGGAACCAAAACGGTATTCAGCAGCTCTATACCATACCCAATAAGCAGTGGATTGCAGCCCCCCCTGAACAGTTGGTGAAAAAAACAGGCACCTCGGTCGAGGCGGAGGCGCTGGCAGGTACCGTGCCAAGAGGCCATAGCAAGGATGAAGAGCTGGCGCTGGAGCAGCAGCTACTCAACGATCCCAAGTTGCAGCAGGAGCACCGACTGGTTGCCCAGTTTATCCAGCAGCAACTCACACTGCACTGCGGTGAGATCGATACACCACAACCGCCCCGAATTCAGAAA
Organism: uncultured Piscirickettsiaceae bacterium; assembly: GCA_964344805.1. Classification (GTDB taxonomy): domain Bacteria; phylum Pseudomonadota; class Gammaproteobacteria; genus Thiopontia. Next base: position 15,247 of record CAYFOU010000034.1, read on the forward strand.
CTGGGACATGTGCAACACCTGCTGACCCCATTCAAGGCCACACTGAAGCATCCACACTCCCTGTTTGCATTGGCTAAATCCCTGCACCAGAGCCCGGCAATCTGCGGCACACCCAAGCACAAGGCGCTGGAGTGGCTGCGGCAACACGACAACGGAGAACGCGGTTACTATTGCGGGGGGGCTGGATGGATCGATAGCGAAGGAGATGGAGAGATCCATGTCCTGCTACGCTGCGGACTGGCCACCGATGAACAACTTCATCTCTATGCAGGTGCCGGCATCGTTGCCGGTTCCAATATCGACGAAGAGGAGGCCGAGATCACCCTGAAGATTCAGGGAATGCTCGACACACTAAACCATGCTACAGCATAATCAACTGAAGGCGCTTGCCGCCATTACCTGGTACCTCGGAGCAGTGGTTCTGATGTTGAAGGCGGGGGCATTGCTGGATGAGGCCCTGGCACTGCAGCCAGACACCTCAGCCATTCCGTGGATATACCTGCTCGGTATCACCATCGGTCTGCTCAAGGCAAGGCTGATCTTCCACCGCAGCTGCCGCAAGAACCTGATGCGGATCGAGCAACTGCAAAAAAGGAGCTGGGCCTTCTTTCGCCCCCGCTTCTTCCTCTTTCTGGCACTGATGATCGGTTTTGGTAGCACCCTGTCAAGAGCAGCACACGGCGACTTTACCTGGTTGCTTGCCGTGGCCACACTGGATCTGAGTTTGGCGACCGCACTGCTTGCCGGCAGCCTCCCATTCTGGAGGCCCCTACACGCCCTGAAAGAACCAGAGTGATCAGGTTCTACTGTGCCGTCACCTGCTTCAGATGATCGGCCACCGCCAGTGCTGCCGTCTCATCCACCTGGGGGAATGCAGGCATCACCGGCCCCCCATTGCGAATCTTCCCTGCCAGCACCTCACGAGGATGGTCGGCCACCTTCAGGCTGAGGAGGAAACCAAACTTGCCCTCTCCATTGACGCCATGGCACTCCTGACACGCCGCAGTGAAGATATCGGCACCACTCGCCCCTGATTGCGGGGTGTAATCACTCTCTCCACCACATCCACTCAACAGTAACGCTGCCACTACTACAGAAATTCTCCTGACCATTATCACTCCTTGATCCTGCAGAATCATCCATCCATTTGGAGATTCAAATCACTACAAATGGGGGCAGTCTAGCCTGAGGCAGAGAAAAAATACAGTATTTTATTGATTATTATCAATCATCAAAGGAGCGCTGTGCATAGACCACCACCTGGTTACGCCCCTGATGCTTGGCTCTGTACATCGCTTCATCGACACACTGCAGCAGTGAATCCCGGGATCGGGCATGCTGCGGGTAGGCTGCAACCCCGATACTGGTGGACACCATGATCTCCATTCCGGTACGGGTCTCAATGGTCTGTTGGGCAATCCTCTTCCGAATACGCTCTGCAAGATCACTCGCCTGTCCCACGGTGGTCTCTGGCAGCAGTACAACAAACTCCTCCCCCCCGAAGCGGGCCACCATATCGGTCTTGCGCACCTCTTCGGAGACCACCTCTGCCACCATACTCAACACCTGATCTCCCACCTGGTGCCCAAAGCTGTCATTGACCTTCTTGAAGTGGTCCAGATCGAGCATCAACAGGGAGAGCACATGCTGATAGCGGATGGAGCGCTCAAACTCCTGTTCAAGACGATGGTTGAGCGCATTGCGATTATAGATACGGGTAAGGGGATCATGGGTCGCCAGATGCTCCAGCTCCCGGGTGCGCTCTTCGATAATCAGCTCCTGGCGCTGCTCCAGCTGCTCCAGTGCAAGCCACTGTCCACGCATCTTCTCGAAGAAGAGCAGTAGCAGTGCGCTGACCAGCAGGTAGATCCCCAGATGTTTCTGGATCTCCTCATCAATCGAGTCTCCAGATTTACCGAAGATCGGGGCCGCCTCCATGGTGACACTGATCCCTCCACGCACATCTCCCGCCTGATACCCCTGCTTCTGGTGGCACTTCATACAGGGGCCCTTCACCATCAGTGGGGCCATATAGCGGAACTGATCGGATGAGGCGGTAGTGATCCGTTCAAACACCTCTTCTGTACCGTTCTCAAAACGCTCCAGTGCTGCATGCTCCCAGCCATCGGCGCGGTTCTTCGGTCGAATCGGCTTGAGGCTGGTGATATGGAAGGAGGTGCCGTTCTCGGGGGTGATCAGCTCCGCCAGTTGCCGGGTCATAAAGGCGGGGTTGATTTTGGTCAGCGCGACCCCACGGTCGGTCACCACATCCCGGTCCGGCACATCCAGATAGGGGTTGGGCTGGGTTTTTTCGGTAACCGGAACGTAGACACCACCATGCTGGGCATTCCACAGGCGGGTCAGCTGGACGATGCGGAAGATGCCGCGCGCAGTATCGGCGGCAATCTCGGTATGGTGACGGGTAATGGTGGCAATATTGCTGGCCAGTGACCAGTAAACCACCCCTCCCCACAACAGCAACGGCAACAGCCAGAGCCAGCGCTTGCGGATAAACTGTACGGACCAGCCGTGGGGTCGGGAGGGTTTACTCATAAAAAAGGCAAAAATCAATTCATGCTGACCCCTCCAGTCTAGTCAGCACCTTCACCATTCACAATCTATTTTATCAATTATCAATGTTTTCAAAAGTACTGGCAGTTCCTGTCTGCGGCACGCTTGAACACCTCCCTGTGTCGCTCTGCTGTGGGCATCCCTGCCCACAGAAGGCCGCAGATCAGGACTGCCAATACTTTTGAGTACTAGCCCGTATATTTCATAGTAAAGGTAGGGCGAACCCGGCTTTCGCCATATA
>CAYFOU010000035.1:0-17864 GCA_964344805.1 uncultured Piscirickettsiaceae bacterium
ATGAGCGGTCACGATAAAACGGAATCGGCGGTCACGTTGGGCCGGAATACGCACCCCTTTTGCATCATCATCCAGGCGCGAACCAAACAGCAATACAGAGACGTTGTCTCCTGCGATTTGCTGGCCTTTCTCTCGAAGGCGATACGTTATTCTGCGCTCAATCTGATGAGAAGGACAGCACTCAATCCCGATCTACTCCTCCAAGTTACCTCGATTACAACACGATACCCTGACTGGATATTTCTGACTGCAGTAACGTATCCGCATCTGCAAGCTGCACCAAATCGATTTTCAATTCCAGCCCTTTTCGAAGCAGGCCGGACAAGAACAGTGTTTTAGCGTGACGAAACTGTTCTGACGACAAATGGCTACCAATCGCCAAGTCGATATCCCCTCCCTTTCTACCATCATCAGTACGACTGCCAAACAAGATTACATCCACCTCTCCAAAACTCTGCAGGGCTACTTCCTTGATTGCCTTGTGGATTCTGTCAGAGAGCCGCATTCAGTTTCTCTTTGGCAAATTGCAGAACATTCTCTGTATATTGGTTCAGCTTTGGGTAGCTGGCGACACACTGCTGTAGCTCTTGCAGCGCCTGTTGCAAAGCTTCGGGGTAATCATGCTCGAGTGCATTACGAATCTCCCGTAGTTCAATCCACTCCTGCAGACTATCGATAATCTCCTCTCGCTCTACCGCAACCAGAATATCACTCATTTTTCCTGAGGTGATGCCTGCCATTTCGATGATCAGCGGAAACAGCTTGCTTCCCATATAGTCTTGCAGAGAAGAGAAACGCTTCAGGTAGGCCTCGAAGACCGCTTTCTGCTCGACAGCCAGAGCCTGATAACACTCTGGCATATAGAGATTTACGTTGTTGCTCTCCAGTTGATCGATGAGCGCTCTGTATTCTGAAAGCGCCTGCTGATGCTTTCTGAGTACGCCGATTCGCTTGAGCAATATCTCTTTTCTGTTCTGCATGGGATAGAAAGCACTATTACCGACCATCAAGGAATCCAGATACTACTCTGCGGAAGTAAGCGCTTCAACTTTCGCTGTAGTTGCACTTTTGCCTGTTTCTCCCCATGTACTAGCCGCACCTCTCCAGGTTTGTGGCGCATCCGCTTGATGAAGTTAATCAGATTTTTCTGGTCTGCATGGGCACTGTAACCACTCACCGTCCAGGTTTTTGCACAAATGGTATAGCGCTTGCCCTCCAGTTCTACCCATCCCCCTCTGGGGCCATATTTCTGGATTATTCGGCCTGGCGTTCCATTGGCCTGATAGCCAACAAAGAGGATGTCGGTGCGCGGATCCTCAATCAGTGCTTTAAGATAGTTGACGATACGCCCACCACTACACATGCCGCTGGCGGCAATGACAATAGTTGGCTTGGCGGTTTTTTTCAGATATTCAACCGTTTGCAGGTGATTTTGATGGTCATCGATAGTCCAGAGCTGTTCAAAGGCGAGCGGGTGTCGTCCACGTTGCAATTTCCGTTTGGCTTCCCTGTCCCAATAGGGTTTAAGTGCGCGGTAGGTTTCGGTGAATTGGGCTGCTAGCGGGGAGTCAACAACCACCTCCAGATCAATCTCGGAGCGGTGAATCAGCTCTTCCAGCTCGTAAAGCAACTCTTGGGTTCGGCCGATGCTGAAGGCAGGAATCAGGATCACCCCTCGATTGCGGATAGCCCGCCGGATGATCTTTTTCAGCTGGTTTCTTCGGTCTCTTCGTCCGTGGTGGAGTTTGTCTCCGTAGGTACTCTCCAGTATCAGGGTATCTGAACGATAGGGGGAGCGAGGCGCGCTGATCAGTGGGCTATAGGGGGCACCAAGATCACCAGAAAAGGTGATACGCTGTCGATCTTTGCTGGTTTTGAGATCACATTCGATGTAGGCAGAACCGAGGATGTGGCCGGCGGGTTGGAGTTTAATGCAGAGCTTTGAGTTCTCAACCCCCACCCCTGCCCTCCCCTTTATGCCCGTTGCCTGGGTACTGCTAGGGGGAGGGTGTATTTCGTGCCACTGTTTGTAGGGGAGTGGATGGATTTGTTGTTTGATCTGTTTGAGGAAGCGGTCAATCAGACGCTGGTTGCGGGTGAAACCAATTTTGAGGGCATCTTCCAGCACCAGCGGCAGCAGTAGTGCAGAGGGTTCACTACAGTAGATCACCCCCTTGAAACCTGCTGCCAACAGGTAGGGAATGCGTCCTACGTGATCGATATGGACATGGGTTACTACCAATGCATCGATCTGGTCAACCGGAAATGGAATGGTCAGTTGTTCGGAGTGGCTGCCATCTTCTGCTGCCTCCTCCCCCTGAAACAGGCCACAATCAATCAGGATGGAACGCTCACCACTCCAGAAAAGCTGGTGACAAGATCCGGTTACACCATCTACTGCCCCATGGTGGAGGATACGGTTACGATACAACTCGATACCCACCCGTTCAATATGCCGCTTCAACGCCGCATTCGATATACCTTGTAGAGACTGAAGATCAAACTGGTAGGGCAGTGGCAACTCATCCAGATCAGTGGCTATTTGCTCTATTTGCAAAAGGTTGCTGATGCCATCAATCGCAAGATCAATATCTGAATTTTTCCTTGCACTCCCTTTGGCCCTTGAGCCAAAGAGTGTTGCACTACGTACGGATGGATTTCGCTGCAATACCCCCCGAATCAACTCCACCTGCCGCCCGGTTAATCCAGTATTGCCCCACTCATGGCTCAAGCTGCTGCTCCAACAACCAATGATAGAGCTGTTCAAAAGCACTCAGATAACGGTTCTCCAGCGCCTGCAACACCTCTGCAAACTTTGAAAAATCGTAGGTATGAGAGAGCAGATTTCTATGCAGCATCATCTCTACCCAGACCTGTCCATCCTCAACCAGCCCAGCAGCAAAGGCCCGTTTGATAACTGTTCTCGGCGTCACTGGATTGACAACAACACCCTCTGCTTCCAGATAGTCCTTCATCGTCTTCCAAGCCAACTCATAGCTATACTCAAAACGCTGGATAACCCCCTCTTTTTCCAACTCCGACAACGAATCGATACCACCATTCTCCAGAGCACTACGTAGCAATTGATAGGCTCGACTGTAGTTCTGAAAACGCTGCTTCCACCGGATATCTATAGCATTCATCATCCACCCATTACAGTTTTGTCAAAAATATGGATGCAAATTCTCGAAAATCAGAAAGGTGGTGACGGCATAGCTGATGCACGATTTTCCAATTAATCGCCTCATAGTTATGCACGGCAATATTTCGAAATCCGACAGCCTTGCGCATACGATCAGCCAATGCCTGATCAATCACCCCCTCTTGCTGAAGCTGTTGAAACGCTTCACCCATTGTCCTTGGTGGTGGCGTTTTCGCACTGGACAGGTAGTGCGCCGCAATATCTACACACAGCTGCACTGCACGGGTCAGATTCAATGCGACAATATCCTGGTAATCAAGATTCTCTTCCAGTACCTCTATCCGCTCGGGACAACGCTCCTGAATGCGCTCAACAGAGCGCCTCAGAGACTCGATCTTCTCTGCAACTAGCTCCCGATCCATGCCGCTCTCCTCTCCTCAAGAATGCGTGTTCGGTAGGGCATAAAGTCGGCCTGATCCAACAGGTGACGACTCAGCAATTTTCCATACTCCCCATCACTACCTAGCAAACGTTGCCCATGCAACAAAATTTGCCCTAACAGCGGCTCTCCAACGATCTCAAGATCGACTAGATCAACCGGCCTGCCCGAGAGCAACGCCAACTCTTCAATCAACTGCAACCGGGTTTCAGTAGACATGGAGTGGCGGTAACGCACGGCAACATCGATATCACTTTCATACTGCGCCTCTCCCTTTGGCACGGAACCAAACAGGATCGCCAGCTGCACAGCACCATGGCTCTCCAAGATCTTGGTCAATGACTGTATAAATTTTGATGGCATGTTGCCTTATAGCATAACAGGCTAATCACTCCTGCCACAGTTGATGCAACTTTTATCAGGAAGAGACCTCCTCCGTCGCTGCCTCCTGCTTCATCTCAACCTCTTTACGAATCAACATCAGGTTACGCATATAGATAAACAACCCCGCCCCCTGACCAACAATAAAGACTGGATCTTCGCGCAAAATGGCATAGGAAAGTAGTGTCAGCCCTCCTGCAAGGCTGAAGTACCAGAAGGCGGTCGGAATCATGCTTCGCTTGTTCTTCTCGCTGTAGATCCACTGGATCAGAAAACGCATCGAGAAGAGCGCCTGCCCGAGGAAGCCGAGAATCAGCCAGGAGGTAGGAATATCTTGCATCGGTTACAACTCCTCAATGCCGGGATTCTTGGCCCGCTTCAATAGCCAACGCACCCCCAGCAGATCCATGATCCCAACCCAGAATCGGTTATGGAACCCATACTTGGAGACACCCTGTTCACGAGAACGATGGTTGACCTCAACCGAGATCACCCGCCCCCCCTGTCGAATAAAGAGCGCCGGAATATAGCGGTGCATGTGATCAAAATAGGGAAGATCGAGAAAACGCTCTCTGGAAAATACCTTTAAGCCACAGCCGGTATCTGGGGTCTCATCACACAGCAGCCGAGCTCGAATACGGTTGGCGATACGAGAATAGAAGCTACGAAACCAGTGGTCCCGCCTTTTCTTGCGGTACCCCGCCACAACCAGCGATGGATCACCCTGCTCCTCTTCAATCAGCTTGCGGTAGAGCTTTGGAATATCGGCAGGGTCATTCTGCCCATCCCCATCCAGTGTAGCAATCCACTCTGCTCTCGCCTGCCTGATACCGGTACGGATTGCGGTACTCTGACCGCTGTTTTGCAGATGACAGATGATCCGCAACTGATCCAGTTCCTGTTTGAGGTTCTTCAATACGGTAAGCGTTTGATCCTGACTGCCATCATCCACCACCACAATCTCGTAATTGAGTGACCGTGGCACCGTCTGATCGATCTCATTGAGCAGTATTCCAATGCTCTCCTCCTCATTGCAGACGGGGATCACAATGGAGAGATTGAGGATCTGTTCCATGTAGCTACTTGGTGCGATAAAAAGTGGCGCTATTCTCCCACGAAATAGCGACTAAGTGGTGGAATTGAGCAATGAAAAGAGCTTTTCCCAGACCTGTACCGGGGACAGGGACTGATAACAGGCCGGCTTCACTTCACTACCCCCTGTATATTCACATTTCCGCTTGAGACAGGGAGAACACTCCAGAGCAGATGTAAAGTGGAGCTGGTTGCTACCCCAGGTCCCGGTCAACCCGGGATTGGTAGCCCCGTACAGAGTCACCGAGGGGATCTTCAGTGCCGCACCCAGATGCGCCAACCCAGAATCAACACAGGCCATACCACTCACCTGCTGAAACTGAACCACCAGTTCACTCAATGAGCTTTTGGGCAGAATCAGGGCATCCGCCTCAGCAGCAATCCGCTCGGCCCGCTGCTGCTCAACCGCATTTCCCCACGGCAACACCACCCGGTAGCCAGCCCGGTTCACAATCTTCGCCAACTCAATCCAGTATCGGTCTGGCCAATGCTTGGTTGTCCAGGTGGTGCCGTGAACAAAAAGCACCATCGATTCATTCCGCCCCTCCCCCTCTAAACCGATACCGGATTCCGCCTCATATTGTGGAACCGGATACCCCAGCGCAAGCGCAAAGAGCCTACGCAAGCGCACAATCGCATGCTCACCCTTCTCCACAGGGATGAGATGGTCGTAGAACCGGCTGGCCCACGGCTCTCTGGCCGAGTCGCGGTCCAGTCCATAACGGGGGCCATGGGCCATCCAGGTGATCAGCCCACTCTTGATCAAACCCTGCGCATCCAACACAAGATCATAGCTCTCTGTCTGCAGTGACCGCTTAAAGGCAGACCACTCTCCCGAGCGCAGCGCCTGCAGTGGCGACTTGCGCCAACGCCGGATCGCTACCGGAATCACCTGTTCCACCGCAGGATGCCAAGCCGGTACCTCTGCAAAGGCCTCCTCCACCACCCAGTCAAAACGGATACCGGGAATGACTCTAGCCGCATCGGTTACAGCAGGCAAGGCGTGGAGCACATCTCCCAGAGAGGAGGTCTTGATCAGCAGAATCTTCATTGCTACCCAAACTGTGCGATCGCATTCAGCACTTGACTGGGCTTCAACCGCTTCAGGCAGTTGGTATGTCCCAACGGACACTCACGCTTGAAACAGGGACTACACTCCAGATGGAGGTCCAGGATCTGTGCTCGCCGGTTCAGTGGTGGGGTAAAACCGGGATCAGACGAACCATAGATAGCCACCAGGTCACGATCCAGCGCAGCCGCAACATGCATCAACCCGGAGTCATTCCCTACCACTACCGTTGCCAATGACATCAGATCAACCGCCTGCTCCAGTGTGGTCCGTCCCGCCAGATTCTCAACCTGCCCACCCAAATCACCCAGCTTATCGATAACCAGCTGCCCAACAGACTGATCCTTCTCTGAACCAAACAGCCATACCTGCCACCCCTGCTGCAATTTCTCTTTGGCCACCTCAGCAAAATATTCTGCAGGCCACTGTTTGGCGGGGCCATATTCCGCCCCCGGACAAAGCGCCAATAACGGTGCCGAACGAACCTCCAGATCCAGCGCATGCAGTGCCTGCTCCACCATATCAGGAGCCACCTGCAATTCCGGTTCAGGAATATCTGGAAGCGCCTCCCCTTCATCACCCCCCAACGCCACAAAGCGCTGCACTGTCATGGTCAACTGCTGCTTATCGAGCAGTCGCAGATCATTCAACAGCCCATAACGCATTTCACCACGAAATCCGGTTCTCCTGGGGATATTTGCGGCCCAGGGAACAATGGTGGATTTGAGTGAATTCGGCAGCAGGATGGCCTGATCATAGCGTTCATCCCGCAACGACTTTCCCAAACGGTAACGTTGTCCCAACCCCAGCTTGCCATGCCCCAAAGGCATCACAATGCCACGATGCACCTCAGACATGCGATCCAGCAACGGCAGTGACCAGGCCGGTGCCAACACATCGATCACTGCTCCAGGCTGACGATGCATCAACACCTTGAACAAGCTCTGCGCCATCACCATATCCCCCACCCAGGAGGGGCCTACAATCAGAATCTTGCCTCCCACCGGAACACTACTCACCAATTAACAATCCATCCAGTTCTGCATAGGATGGAAACACTCGATCAAAACTGATTAACTGGCATTGATGATGGATTGCCGTCGCGATAATCATCCTGTCAGCGGGATCCCTATGGTGCTCAGGCAACAGCGCAGCAATTTGAGAGGCTTCACAACTGAGTGGGAGCACAATAATCCCTGAGGGCGACAATGCATTGGATACCCATTCACTGGATGGTTGAGGAAGATCAATACGCCCTTTCTGCTGCAACATTTCAACTTCCCAACAGGAGATTGCCGAGACCGCAAGATGATCGGCACAATTCAGCCTCTGTTCAATCCTCTCCGGTAATGCACTCTCTCCCCCAACAATCCATCTCAACCAGATATGGGTATCGATCAGAATCACTGAGCTGCATCCCACTCACCTGAATCTACTGCCGGCGAAATAATATCTCCAAGGATACATCCCTGACCCGCAATCACAGGAGCAGGTGTACGCTTTACTTCTGCGGATTCACCAGTCGGCTCAATCAGAAAAATTGCCTCTATCGTTGCATTGGGCGCAAGCAAAGGCTGCTCGATCAAGGCGCCTTGATCATCGGTATGTAAAACTACTCTCTCTGCCTGCACTACACACACCCCGTTATTTGCCTGAATTCTTGTATTATCCTACCGACCAGCGTTCAGAATATCCATATACTCACGAACCCCCTCTTCAACCGTAAGGAATGGCTCATCATAACCCACCTCACGCAGTGCGGTGATATCGGCCTCGGTGAAGCTCTGATAAGCCCCCTTCAGATGATCCGGGAAAGGGATATATTCAATCGCCCCCTTGCCATGCCAGTCAATCACCGCATTGGCCATGTCATTAAATGCCTGAGAACGCCCGGTACCAAGATTGAAGATGCCCGCCTTGTCCGGGTTATCCAGGAACCAGAGGTTCACCTTGACCGCATCCCCAACATAGATAAAGTCACGTCGCTGCTCTCCATCCCCATAACCATCACAACCGGCAAAGAGTTTAGCTACACCACTCTCCTGAATCTGGTTATTGAAGTGGAAGGCGGTACTCGACATGGTCCCCTTGTGCTGCTCTCGCGGTCCGTAGACATTGAAGTAACGGAAGCCCACCACCTGGCTCTTCATCTCTGGCTGCAAGCGACGCACATACTGATCAAACTGGAATTTGGAGTAGGCATACATATTGATCGGGTGCTCATATTGCCGATCCTCTACAAAGGTAGTCCCCGCACCATAAACCGAGGCCGATGAGGCGTAGAGGTACTGCACCTCACGCTGCAGACACCAGTGGAGCAGGGATTTGGAGTACTCATAGTTATTCCTCATCACAAAGTGACCATCCCACTCGGTAGTAGCCGACGTGGCCCCTTCATGGAAGATCGCCTGCACGTTACCGAATCCCTCTCCCTCATTGATACGATCAATAAAATCGAGTCGATCCATGTAGTCGGCAATATCAAGATCGGCAAGGTTGCGCATCTTGCGACCATTGGTCAGGTTATCGACCACCAGAATGTCGTTCTCTCCCTGTTCATTCAGCACCTTCACAATGTTACTGCCGATAAATCCGGCACCACCTGTCACAATAATCATGTCTTTTCCTTGATCTTCTCGACAATAGAGGTGGTGGAGTGGCCCTCAACAAACTTGAGGATCTCAACCGATCCACCATTGGCTACCACACAAGGACCACCTGCTACTTCTTCAGGACTGTAGTCCCCACCTTTTACAATCACATCCGGCAGCATCTTGCAGTAGAGCCGCTCCGGGGTCTCTTCGACAAAAGGCACCACCCAGTCAACGCTTTCCAGTGCGGCAAGCAGCGTCATCCTCGACTCCAATTCATTAATCGGGCGACTCACCCCGTTCACAACGCCCTTGAGTTGACGCACTGACTCATCCGAATTGACGGCAACCACCAAGCGATCTCCAAGCCGTCTCGCCTCCGCAAGATAGCTGACATGCCCCGTATGGAGCAGGTCAAAACAGCCGTTGGTCATGATCACCTTCTCACCACGGGCATGCGCCTGCTCAATCGCCAGTTTGAGCTGATCCTCATCCAGCACCCCAAAGCCCGTCTCTTCCGGATCATGGATCGCCTGATGCAGCTCCGCCACCGAGGTGGTTGCGGTACCCAGCTTGCCGACCACGATCCCGGCGGCCAGATTGGCCACCGCCACCGCCTGCTGCCGTTCTGCACCGGATGCCAGCCCGGCCGCCAAGGTGGCAATAACCGTATCCCCGGCACCGGTTACATCATAGACTTCACGAGCGTGGGTCGGCTGATGGAATGGCTCTTCCCCCGCCTCCAGCAGCGTCATACCCGCCTCTCCACGTGTTACCAGCAGCGCATCCATCTCCAGCTCGCTACGCAGTGCTTCACCACAGGTCACCAACTCCTCTGTGGTGGCACAGCATCCGGCCACCGCCTCAAATTCCGACAGATTTGGAGTAATCAGAGTGGCTCCCCGATATTTGGAGAAGTCACGCCCTTTGGGGTCAATCAACACCGGTTTACCGGCTGCACGTGCCAACTCGATCAGGGTTCCAATCTCCCTTAGCGTACCCTTTCCATAGTCAGAGAAGATCACTGCACCACAATCCGGTAACCGCACCATAAACTGCTCCAGCAGCGGATCAAAGGAGAGCCCATCCATCGGCTCTTCAAAATCAAGACGCAATAGCTGCTGATGGCGGCTCATCACTCGCAGCTTGGTAGAGGTCCTCATCCCCGGTGAGCACTGAAACTGGCAGACGACACCCTGCTGCTCAAGCGTTGACTCCAGCACCGCACCCTCGGGATCGTCCCCCACCACCCCCATCAACGTCACCTTGCCCCCCAGTGCCGCGACATTGAGGGCCACATTACCCGCTCCGCCCGGACGCTCTTCAACCTCTTTCACATGCACCACCGGCACAGGGGCCTCTGGAGAGACCCGCTCCGCCCCACCAGACCAGTAACGATCCAGCATTAGATCCCCCACTACCAAGGTGTGCCCGACAGAGAAATCAGGGATCTGAAAACGCATTACCACGTCTCCTCTTCTACCTGCTGACACCAGTAGTGGCCAATCAGGATATGGGCCTCTTGAATGCGTGCCGTAACCGACGAGGGCACCCGAATAGTCTGATCCGCCAATTGACTGATTCTACTCTCGGCCATTCCGGTCAACCCAATCGTCTCTACCCCCTGGGTTTTCGCCTGCTGTAATCCTTGAACCACATTTTCACTCTCTCCAGAGGTGGAGATCCCGATCACCAGATCCTTCTCTTGAGCCAGTGCGTTAACCTGGCGAACAAACAGCTGTTCAAAGCCAAAATCATTGCCTGTAGCGGTCAAAATAGAGCTGTCTGTGGTTAGTGCGATGGCTGGCAATGCCGTCCGATTTTTCACATAACGAACCACCAGCTCGGCCGCAATGTGCTGGGCATCTGCGGCACTTCCACCATTCCCCATCAACAACACCTTGCCGCCCTGTTGAAGACAATGAACAATACGTTGCGCAGAGTGCTCCACCTCTTCCGCTATCGATTGCAGCGCACTCACCACCTCCAGATGTTCATTGATAATGGTCTGAAACATAGCCATCGACTAACTAATCTGGTGAAACTCCCGATACCAGTCAGCAAAATTCCTGATCCCCTCCCTCACTGACATGGAAGGCTTATAGCCAAATTCCTCAACCAGATCGGAAACATCGGCATAGGTATCCGGCACATCTCCCGGTTGCAACGGCAACAGCTCCTTGTCCGCCTCAACGCCCAAGGCCTCTTCCAGCGCCTCAATATAGTCCATCAGCTCTACCGGGTTATTGTTGCCGATATTGTAGACTCGCCACGGCGCCTTGCTAGAGCCGGAGTCGGGATTGTCCCCACTCCACTCCGGGTTCACTGGAGCCGGTCGATCCAGCACCCGGATCACCCCTTCGACAATATCATCGATATAGGTGAAGTCACGGCGATGTTTGCCGTAATTGAAAACCTGAATCTTTTCTCCTGCTAAAATGGCACGAGTAAACTTCTGCAGCGCCATATCAGGACGATCCCACGGCCCGTAGACGGTAAAGAAACGCAGCCCTGTAGTCGGCAGATTGTAGAGGTGGCTGTAGGTGTGGGCCATCAACTCATTGGCCTTCTTGGTCGCCGCATAGAGGCTGACCGGATGGTTGACATTGTCATGCACGCTAAACGGCATCTTGGTATTGGAGCCATAGACCGAACTGGAGGAAGCATAAACCAGGTGCTGCACATTGTTGTGACGACACCCTTCAAGGATATGGCCAAAGCCATCGATGTAGGCGAGTGGATTCTCCAGTGAATAGCGCACCCCCGCCTGTGCCGCGAGATTGACCACCCCCTCAAACTGCTGCACCTTGAACAGATCTGCCATCCCCTCACGATCCTCAAGATTCATGCGGATATGGGTATAGTTGGGGTGGTCGGCATGACGTGCCAGTCGTGCCTCTTTCAGCGCCGGATCGTAGTAGTCATTGTGACTATCAATACCAACCACCTCATCACCACGCTCCAGCAGGCGAATCGACAACGCCGATCCAATAAAACCCGCCGCTCCGGTTACCAGAATCTTTTTACTCATGAATCATGTCCAAACAGGTCACGGGAGACAACCTTCTCCTCTACATCCCGAATCTCACCGGAGATGCGGTTGGCAACGATGATATCTGCTCGCTGCTTGAAATCTTCAAGATCCTTGACCACCTCCGAGTGGTAGAACTCGTCCTCTTCCAGCACCGGCTCATAGACAATCACCGGTATCCCCTTGGCCTTGATCCGTTTCATGATCCCCTGGATCGAGGAGGCGCGGAAGTTGTCAGAGCCGCTCTTCATGATCAGGCGATAGACCCCAACCACCTCCGGGTTTCGTGCAATGATGGAGTCGGCAATAAAGTCCTTGCGGGTGGTGTTGGCATCAACAATGGCGCGGATCAGATTGTTGGGGACATCCTGATAGTTGGCGCGTAGCTGCTTGGTGTCCTTCGGCAGGCAGTAGCCACCATAGCCAAACGAGGGGTTGTTGTAGTGGGTACCGATACGAGGGTCCAATCCCACCCCCTCAATAATGTGCTTGCTATCCAGCCCATGCACCTGACAGTAGGTATCCAGCTCATTGAAGTAGGCCACTCGCATCGCCAGATAGGTATTGGAGAAGAGCTTGACCGCCTCCGCCTCGGTGGAGTCGGTAAAGAGCACATCAATATCCTCTTTCTCCGCTCCTTCCACCAACAAATTGGCAAACCGTCTGGCTCGCTCTGACTGCTCACCGACAATAATGCGGGAGGGGTGGAGGTTGTCATAGAGCGCCTTGCCCTCACGCAGGAACTCCGGGGAGAAGATGAGGTTGTCGCAGTTCAACTCCTTGCGGATGCGCTCAGTATAGCCCACCGGAATGGTGGACTTGATCACCATCACCGCATCGGGATTTGTCTTCATCACATCCCGGATCACCGCCTCGACCGATCCGGTATTGAAATAGTTAGTCTCGGTATCGTAATCGGTCGGCGTAGCGATAATGACGTAATCGGCCCCTCGGTAGGCAGCCTCTTTATCGAGGGTGGCGGTAAAATTGAGATCACGGTTCTGCAAGAAATCTTCAATCTCCGCATCCACAATCGGGGACTCTCCCCGATTCAGCTGCTCAATTTTATCGGGAACGATGTCCAGCGCCACCACCTCATTGTGCTGCGCCAACAGCATCGCGTTAGACAAGCCGACATAGCCTGTCCCGGCTACTGCTATTTTCATCTATACGTAATCCAGCCAGTCATCATGCCCATGCAACCGCCCATGGACCAGATCAAAGTACATGGTCTGCAGCTGCTCAGTGATTGGACCACGACCACCTGCACCAACAGCTCTATTGTCCAGCTCACGAATCGGGGTCACCTCTGCTGCCGTCCCGGTAAAGAAGGCCTCATCTGCGGTATAGACCTCATCACGGGTGATACGCTTCTCACGGATCTCCAGACCGACCTGATCAGCCAGGAACATCAGGGTCTGACGGGTAATGCCATCCAGTGCCGAGGTCAGCTCCGGGGTATAGATCACCCCGTTACGCACCACAAACAGGTTCTCGCCACTCCCCTCTGCGACAAAGCCATCGACATCCAGCAGCAATGCCTCATCGTAACCATCCTTCAGCGCCTCATTCAGCGCCAGCATCGAGTTGATGTAGTGACCATTGGCCTTCGCCTTGCACATGGTGATGTTGACGTGGTGACGGGTAAAGGAGGAGGTCTTGATGCGAATCCCCCGCTCCAGATTTTCTGCGCCAAGATAGGCACCCCACTCCCAGGCCGCAATGATCATATGCACCTTGAGATTATCAGCACGCAGCCCCATCCCCTCGGAACCATAAAAGACCATCGGACGAATATAGGCACTATCCAGATTGTTCTCACGCACCGCTGCTCGGGTCGCCTCATTGATCACCTCCTTGCTCCAGGTGATCTCCATATCCATGATATGGGCGGAGCGAAACAGGCGATCCGTATGCTCGGTGAGGCGAAAAATCGCCGGACCATGTTCGGTTTTATAGGCACGCACCCCCTCAAACACCCCCATTCCATAGTGCAGTGTATGGGTTAGCACATGGACCTTGGCCTCTCGCCAATCCACCATCTCACCATCCATCCAGATCAGGCCATCGCGATCATCCATCGACATCATCATTTCTCCAGAACAACAATCAACAAGTTCAAATCAGCCGGTTATTATACGGACTTATCCAGCTGCTGTACGCTGTAATCTGATACCAGCGTTTGGCAAACCGACAAAAATAATCAAAAATCAAGGTTGCCTACTCCGATTTTCTCTGGCAAAATTCGCGCTCTTTTTCTGTAAGCAATTACGCTCACATCAGTTAACAAGTCTAAAAGATTTTTTGTTGGAGAGTTGTCATGTCCAGAGTATGTCAGGTGACCGGTAAGCGCCCCGCAGTGGGAAACAATGTGTCACACGCTCACAACAAGACCCGTCGTCGTTTTCTGCCTAACTTGCATTCCCACCGTTTCTGGGTCGAGAGTGAGAATCGTTGGGTCAAGCTGCGCCTCTCCAGCAAGGGTATGCGCATCATCGACAAGAAGGGTATCGACGCCGTTCTGGCAGAGATGCGTGCTCGCGGTGAGAAGGTATAAGGAGAATTATCATGCGTGACAAGATCAGATTGGTATCTTCAGCAGGGACTGGATACTTCTACACCACCACCAAGAACAAGCGCACCATGCCTGAGAAGATGGAGATCAAGAAGTACGATCCCAAGGTACGCAAGCATGTGATGTTCAAAGAGGCGAAGATCAAGTAGGATCAACCGCTTCGAACTGAAAAGCCCGCTGGTCAGCGGGCTTTTTTTGTGGGTGATTTTCGGCAAAGAGGATGGAATTAAGTAGGGATACCATGCACCTTACCCCCATCCCTGCCTTCCCCCTTAAAGGGGGAAGGGAGTGCATGGTGCATCAGACTACTCATGCTCCAGCAGCAATACGCCACTGCGGTCTACAGTGCAGTTCCACCCCGGCTCCACCAGTGAAGTGGAGACCTGCTCGGTAATCAGCGCTGGGCCTCGTAACTGCTGTCCAACCTGTAGCTGACTGCGTGGATAGACTGGCACCGCTCCAATCTCCACCAACTCCACATGGGTCTCTGGCCCAATCTCCACAGCGGTTGCCTCCGGCAACTCCAGCGAGAAGGGCAATTCATTGCGCTCCCTCACCCTGACCCGCACATTGACCAACTCCACCGGGAAGTCGAAATTATGCCCATAACGGGCCTGGTGCGCCTGATGGAAGTCAACGCCCACCTGACCACTGCCACTCCATGGCAGATTGAGGGTAAAAGATTGCCCCTGATAGCGCAGATCAACACTGCGTAGCTGCTCAATCTGCTCTACCTCTACCCCCTCTTCAACCAGCGCTTCCACCCCCTGCTGCTCCAGTTGCTGAAAAATGGATTCGATCTGCTGCGCTTCCAACGCTTTCAGCAGTGCAATATTGGATCGAGAGAGTTCACGCCCCCGTGGTGCCACCAGCATCCCCAGCGCCGACAGCACCCCACCATGGATTGGAATCATCGCCTTTTTCATCCCCAGCGAATCCGCCAACGCACAGACATGGAGTCCACCGGCACCACCAAACGAAGCCAGTGTAAACCCTCGTGGGTCGATACCCCGCTGTACCGAGATCACTCGCAACGCATGAGACATGTGTTCATTGGCCACCCGGATCACCCCCAGCGCCGCCTCTTCCAGCGAACAATCCAGCGCCGTTGCAACACGCGCCATCGCCCGCTCTGCCGCAGCGCGATCCAGAGACATCCCACCCCCAAGAAAGGCATCGGGTAGCAGCCGCCCCAACAACAGGTTGGCATCGGTCACCGTCGGCAACTCCCCTCCGTTACCATAACAGGCCGGCCCTGGGGCAGCTCCAGCCGACTCCGGCCCCACCTGCAACATGCCACCGGCATCAACCTGCGCGATTGACCCTCCCCCTGCGCCGATGGTGTGCATATCCACCATCGGCACCGCCACCGGGTAACGCCCAATCTTCCCTTCAGAGGTGAGTCGTACCGCACCATCAATCAACGCCACATCGGTGGAGGTCCCCCCCATATCGAAGGTGAGCAGCTGCGGACGATCAATCTGTCTACCAATAAAGTGGGCCGCCGCCAGCCCCCCGGCAGGGCCGGAGAGCAGCATATGGACTGCATCCGCCCCGGCATGTTGGGCAGAGAGCGTACTGCCGGAGGACTGCATCACCGAAACCTGCGCCCCAGCCGCACCCTGCTCCAACCGCTGCAGATACCCCTCAACCAGCGGTCCCACATAACTGTTGAGCCATGTGGTGATACCGCGCTCATACTCCCGATACTCTGGCAGCACTTTGGAGGAGCGGGAGACAAAGACCCCCTCCGGCATCACCGCCTCAATCCGTTTTTCCGATTCGCTATCAAGAAAGGAGAAGAGCAGATTGATTGCCACTGCAGCAGGACTGCGCCGCTCTACTTCACTGCACAGCTGCTGCAGATCAGCCTCGGCCAGAGGTTCGACGACCTCTCCATCAGCACCGATGCGCCCACCAGTCTCCAGGCAATCCTCAAAGGCGACTGGCGGAGGCACTGGCTCAGGTTGCAGATTGTAGAGTTCAGCCCGTGCCTGCCGCCCAATAGTGAGCAGATCACCAAAGCCTCGGTTTGTGATGAAGAGGGTATGCACCCCCTTCCCCTCCAGTACCGCATTGGTCGCCACCGTGGAACCATGCACCACAGTTAACCCCTGCAGCGGGATCTCCATCTCGCCAATCCCCTGCAGAATCGCCTCTTCCGGAGCGTGCGGTGTCGACAGCACCTTGTGGATGCGCAGCTGTGCGCCATCCCACAGGACAAAATCGGTAAAAGTGCCGCCTGTATCTACTCCCAGTAACATCTCGCCATTATACTCTGCACCATGCCTGAATTACCGGAAGTTGAGACCACCCGACGCGGTATCGAACCCGCCTGTCTACACCAGACCATCATCGGCGTGGTGATTCGCAACCGCGCCCTGCGCTGGCCCATTGAAGCTGGGCTGGAGAAGTCACTACAGGGGGTCACCTTTACGCAAATTGGGCGTCAGGCAAAATATCTGCTGCTGCAGAGCGATCACGGCACTCTAATCATCCACCTCGGCATGACTGGTTCCCTGCGGGTACTGGAAGAGGCTCCACCGCCAGAGAAGCATGACCACTTTGATCTTCAACTGAGCAACGGCATCACCCTGCGCTATCGTGATCCACGTCGATTCGGCGCACTGCTGTGGACAACCGGCCCGATCGACCAACACCCACTGATTGCCCATCTTGGCATTGAGCCAGTCGGCACCACCATTGCAGTTGAGATCGCCAGCCACCTCCATACAAAATCTCGTGGACGCAAGACCGCGATCAAAAATTTCATCATGGATCAGAAAATCATCACCGGAGTGGGCAACATCTACGCCTGTGAATCGCTCTTCCTCAGCGGCATCCACCCCAAACGCAGTTGTGGTCGCATCTCGAAAGCCCGCTACCAGCAACTGGCCGAGGCAATCCAGAACCGACTCAATGAGTCGATCCAGCAAGGCGGTACCACACTGCAGGATTTCCGTAACAGCGAAGGAGAACCGGGCTACTTTCAACAATCCCTCACCGTCTATGACCGAGAAGGGGAACCCTGCATACAGTGTGAGACCCCAATCAAACGCTTTACCCAAAGCCAACGCTCCACCTGGTACTGTCCAAAATGCCAACGGTGATAGAATAAGCTCATGGACATCCACAACCCCACAGGCTGCGAAGACAAGGAGCCGTTTGCACTACGGGTGGTCGGCGAGAGCATGGCACCCGAATTTCAGGACGGTGCCGTCATCATCATCGATCCCGGCTACCCCGCCGTGAACGGTGCCTATGTGCTGGTGCTCTACCAGAAGGAGTACCACTTCCGTCAGTGGGTACGCCGTGGTGAGAAGGATTACCTGGTTCCCCTCAACCCCAATTTTCACTCTCTGGAGCTGGAGGGCCATTACCAGATCATTGGAGTCATCTCACAACAGAACCACAACCGTGAGATCTATCACTACGAATATCCCAAGGATGGGGTGATCGAGAAGCGGGAGAGTGAACGCAGTAAAAAGCGCAGACTCAAGCGAGAAGCCCGACAGGCGAATAAAACATAGCGCCACAAAAAAGC
>CAYFOU010000036.1:0-1042 GCA_964344805.1 uncultured Piscirickettsiaceae bacterium
CGAGAGACTCCCACTGGTAGCCACCGACCGCGCCGAGCAGTACCGCATCAGACTCTCTGGAGAGCTTCAGGGTCTCCTCCGGCAGTGGGGTGCCAGTCGCATCGTAGGCGGTACCGCCCACCAGTCCGTTCTCCATCTCTACCGAGAGGCCGAAATCGCTCTGCAGGCACTCCAGCACCTTGACCGCCTCGGCAACAATCTCCTGACCAATCCCGTCACCGGGCAATACTGCAATCTTATTACTCATCTTGATTCTCTATACATTTAAAACTTGGAATTACTGTGCAAACAGCCAGGGGGCTTCGCCACTGCGGCGCTCTTCATACGCCTTGATCGCATCCTGATGCTGCAGGGTGAGACCGATATCGTCCAACCCGTTGAGCAGACGATATTTGCGGAACTCATCAATCTCGAAGGAGAAGGATGTACCACCGGGAGTGGTGACGGTCTGCGCCTGCAGATCAATCTCCAGTTGGTACCCCTCTCCGGCCTGCTCTTCGTTGAAGAGCTGATCAATCTCCGCCTCTGCCAGTGCAATCGGCAGCAATCCGTTCTTGAAGCTGTTATTGAAGAAGATATCGGCAAAACTGGGAGCGATCACCGCACGAATACCGTAGTCGGTCAGGGCCCAGACCGCATGCTCGCGCGAGGAGCCGCAGCCGAAGTTTTCGCGTCCGATCAGCACACTGGCGCCCTCATACTGAGACTGATTCAGTACAAAGTCGGGATTGGGGCGACGGGTGCTGTTGTCGATCGCCGGATCACCCGGATCGAGATAGCGCCAATCATCGAACAGATTGGGACCGAAGCCTGCACGTTTAACGGATTTCAGATACTGTTTAGGGATGATCGCATCGGTATCGACATTGGGGCGATCCATCGGCACCACCAGCCCCTTATGCTGTGTGAACTTCTCCATTACGCCTCTCCCATCAGTTTACGTACATCGGTAAAGTGGCCGGTCACCGCTGCGGCCACCGCCATCGCCGGACTGACCAGATGGGTACGGCTATTGAGCCCCTGACGACTCTCGAAGTTGCGA
>CAYFOU010000036.1:1160-11898 GCA_964344805.1 uncultured Piscirickettsiaceae bacterium
GCAGATCCTCGATACGGGAGTTGGTGCAGGAGCCGACAAAGACCTTGTCGACCGGAATGGAGTCGATCGCGGCATCAGCCTCCAGCCCCATATAGGCGAGCGCCTTCTCCATGCCGTTGCGCTTGACGCCGTCACTCTCATCGGCGGGGTTGGGCACGTTGTCACTGACCGCCACCACCATCTCCGGGGAGGTACCCCAGGTGACCTGCGGTGCGATATCGGCACCATTCAGCTCGACGACCTCATCAAACTCGGCATCGGCATCACTGTGGAGATCCTGCCATGCAGCAATCGCCTTCCCCCAGTTATCTCCCTGTGGAGCAAACGGACGTCCCTCTACAAAATCGATGGTCTTCTGGTCGACTGCAACCATACCGGCGCGGGCACCCGCCTCGATCGCCATGTTGCAGACGGTCATGCGACCTTCCACAGAAAGCGCTTCAATCGCTTCACCTGCAAACTCGATTGCATAGCCGGTACCACCTGCGGTGCCGATCTTGCCGATCACCGCCAGCACAATATCCTTTCCGGTGACACCACTGCCGACGGAGCCGTTGATGCGCACCAGCATGCTCTTCGACTTCTTCTGTACCAGACACTGGGTCGCCAGTACGTGCTCCACCTCGGAGGTACCGATACCGAAGGCGAGCGCCCCCAGTGCACCGTGGGTGGAGGTGTGGGAGTCACCACAGACGATGGTCATCCCCGGCAGGGTGGCCCCCTGCTCCGGGCCGATCACATGGACGATGCCCTGACGGATATCGCCCATCTTGAACTCGGTGATGCCGAAGTGGTCGGCATTCTGGTCCAAAGTCTCCACCTGGGTACGGGCCACCGGATCGGTAATCCCCCGGTCGCGGTCTGTGGTCGGCACATTGTGGTCGGGCACCGCCACATTGGCATCGACTCTCCATGGCCCCCGCCCTGCCAGTTTCAGCCCCTCAAAGGCCTGCGGCGAGGTCACCTCGTGCAGCAGTTGGCGGTCGATATAGAGCAGTGCGCTGCCGTCCTCTTCCGTGCGGACCACGTGCGCATCCCAGAGCTTGTCGTAAAGGGTCTTTCCAGCCATGACAGTATTATTGAATGTGAAATTGGGAAACGGGGTATTCTACTCTTTGGCAGAAGCGGAGTAAAAGCATTAGAATCAGGGAACCCCTCCTTTTGAAGTGCCCATCATGAGCAAAAAACTGGAATCTCTCCTCAAACTCTCGAAGAGCATCATCAACATCGAGAACATCAATGCGCTGCTCGACCAGCTGCTGTACGAGACCCGCAACGAGTGCGATGCCGATGCAGGCTCCATCTATCTGGTAGAGGAGGGAATGCTGCGCTTCTCCTATGTGCAGAACGACACCCTTGCGCTGAACCAGCCCAACAGCAATCAGCACCTCTACATGGATCATGTTATCCCCATCGACACCCACTCCATTGCCGGCTACTCTGCAGCCACTGGCGAGACACTGAATATCGCCAATGTCTACGAACTGCCGGAAGAGCTCAGCTACCACTACAACAGCCAGTTCGATGAGAGCACCGGCTACCAGACCCGCTCAATGCTCACCGCCCCGGTCAACAACAGCAATGGCGACCTGATCGGCGTCATCCAGCTGATCAACAAGCGTAGCGGAGAGGAGTTCAACGAGGAGGATTGCTACTATATCGAACACGTCTGCGATATCGCCTCAGGCGCCATTGAACGGGCACGCATCAGCAACGAGATCTTCCTGCGCATGTTGCGCATGTCGGAGCTGCGCGACCCCAAGGAGACCGGTGCCCACGTCAAGCGGGTCGGCGCCTACAGCGTCGAGCTCTACGATGCCTGGGCGCGCAAACAGGGATTCCCGGAGCAGGTGATCCGTGCCGCCAAGGATCCGCTCCATACCGCAGCGATGCTGCATGATATCGGCAAGATCGCCATCTCCGACAAGATTCTGAAGAAGCCGGGACGGCTGGATGAGGAGGAGTATGAGGTGATGAAAACCCATGCGGAGATCGGTGCCAACCTGTTCGAGGGGAGCAATCTCAGCCTCGACCGCATGAGCTACGACATCATCCAGTGCCACCATGAGCGCTGGAACGGCACCGGCTATCCCCTCGGGCTGAAGGGGGAGGAGATCCCGCTGGTGGCCCGCATCGTTACCCTCGTCGATGTCTATGACGCACTGGTCTCACAACGGGTCTACAAGGATCCCTGGACCGAAGAGGATGTGCTCGAGTACCTGAGAGAGAATGCCGGCAAGCAGTTTGATCCAGAGCTGGTCGAACTGTTTCTGTCGATTCAGGATACCGTCAAGAAGATCCGCAACCGCTATCGCGACTGAGCAGTAACCGCGATCAGAAGAGGGTCAGCTCACCCTCTTCAATCTGCGACTCCTTCTTCTCCAGGGCCTCCAGATTGCAGAGCTTGACCCGGTTGCGCCCCTCCTCCTTCGCCTTGTAGAGGGCATTGTCGGCACGGTCCAGCGAGACCACAATCGGCACATCGGGGTTGATCGGAGAGACCCCAGCAGAGAAGGTGACCTTGCCCACACCCGGGAAGGCGGTCTGCTCGATCAATTGACGGAAGCCATCGATCAACTCCAGCGCGGTCTTCTCATCCCCCTCCATCAGGATCACAAACTCCTCGCCACCAAAGCGGAACAGGTGACGGTAGTTGGCGGCACCAAAATAGTCTCGCAGATTCTT
Source organism: uncultured Piscirickettsiaceae bacterium (assembly GCA_964344805.1). GTDB lineage: Bacteria > Pseudomonadota > Gammaproteobacteria > Thiopontia. The sequence continues at coordinate 3,846 of CAYFOU010000036.1, forward strand.
CGCCAGCAGGATCAGCACATCATCTCCGAACAGGTGGCCGTAGGTGTCATTGATATTCTTGAAGTGATCGATATCGATCATCGCAATGTAGTAGGAGTAGGCGTGCACCTTGTGCAGCACATCCATCTGCTGCTCAAAGGCGTGACGATTCATCAACCCGGTCAGTGAATCGTGCTGATAGCGGTGCAGCATCGAGATGTAGTTCTGGTAGAGCTTGGAGATATGGGTAATGGTCTCGATCTCCAGCTCACCGATCACCAGCTCTCCCCCCTCCACCAGCAGTACATCAGTGGTGACCGAGTCGATGCGGATCGGGATCGCATAGCGATCATGGGTCAGGTCCCCACAAAACTTCTGGATCTCCAGCTGATGACAGGCGTCGACCACCGCAGAGCGGCGCTCCGCTGCAAAGGGGCGATCCGGTTCCAAGCAGCTGCGCTGAATATAGCCCTCATCACCGGCAATTACCTCAAACAGATCGACCTTGAGATCCCCCAATACCTCGGTAATGGTCTCTACAAAGGCCTTTTTCAGGCGATAGGGTTCGTCATGGCCCGTCATCTCTACCAGATGCGCCACTGAAGCATTGAATTTGCTGATATAGTCGAACACTCTGTTCAGTCTACTCCCGGCGAGTGACCTGCGTCAATTTGAGGCTGAAAATGTGCCATTTTCCCCGATCCAGCGCCAGCTGATCACCAACGCCAACAGGGTAAGCAGCGCCGAGAAGTAGAAAATCCACTCTGCTCCCCACCAGGTCCAGACCATCCCCCCCAGTAAACTACCGACCACGCCCCCAACCCCGAAGCTGACACTGGAGTAGAGCGCCTGCCCCCGCCCCTGCAGCTTGCCACGGAACAGGTCATGGACCATATGGATCGAGACCGCATGGATCACCCCGAAGCTGGCGGCATGGAGCATCTGCACCAGAAACATCAACTCCAGAGAGTGCGGAAACAGCGCCGTCAGCAGCCAGCGCAACAGCGCCAGCATGAAGCTGACCAGCAGCAGGTTACGCTCTCCAAAGCGGGGCATCCAGCGCGCCATTGCGGTGAAGGCGGCCACCTCCGCCCCGACACTCAGCGCCCAGATCATCCCGATCACCCCCTTATCGTGGCCGAATGATTCCAGATAGAGGGTAAAGAAGGTGTAGTAGGTGCCGTGCGCCGCCTGGTTGAGGAAGGCCACTACCAGCAGTGCCACCACCACCGGGCGCCCCAGCACACTACGCAGGGTGATATGGGGATGATCATGTTCCGGATCAGGGACCACCGGCACCAGCAGACTGCTGATCCAGATCCCTACCATCAGCACCATCAACGCCACCGGCACCAGCCAGAGCCCATAGACATCGAGCAGCGATCCGAGCAGCGCCACGGTGACAATAAAGCCGACCGAGCCCCAGAGGCGGATCGAGGAGTAGCGCTCCACCGATTTACCCAGATGGTTCAGCGTCACCGCCTCGAACTGCGGCAGCGAGGCGTTCCAGAAAAAACTGAAGAGTGCGATGATCAATGCCATCCACCAATAGCCGCTCACCCAGAAGACCCCGGCAAAGGCGATCACCGAGGCGAGTGATGCAAAGCGGACAATCCCCAAATGCTCCCCACGTTGATCGGCCCACCAGCCCCAGATATTGGGCGCCACCACCTTGGTCGCCGCCAGAATCGCCGTCAGTTCACCAATCTCCATGATGGTGAATCCGAGGCTCTCCAGATAGGGGCTCCAGTAGGGGATCAGCACCCCCAACGTGGCGAAATAGAAGAGGTAGAAGCTGGAGAGACGGAAATAGGGAATAGTCATTCATATCCCTCCCATACCGTCCAATAGCTGCGTTGAAAAATGATCATTTACACTTGTAAACTCACATTTTCCGCCTTGCTCTTGGACGGTATGAGAACGATCTGAACGACCATTCTCAGCAATCGCCTTCTTAACCCAGCCGAAAACTTGAATCACCAGCAGTACTAGATCACCGGGGTATCACACACCACCGCGCCATTCTGCCCACGCTGACGCAACGCATGGTCGATCAGCACCATCGCCAGCATCGCCTCGGCAATCGGGGTGGCTCGAATACCGACACAGGGGTCGTGACGCCCCTTGGTCACCACCTCGACGGTCTCACCATCCCTGTTGATGGTCTCACCCGGCAGATGGAGACTGGAGGTGGGCTTCAGCGCCATCGATACCAGAATATCCTGTCCCGAGGAGATTCCACCAAGGATGCCGCCGGCATGGTTGCTCTTGAAACCATCCGGGGTCATCTCATCGCGGTGCTCGGTTCCTTTCTGGGTCACCGACTCGAAACCGGCACCGATCTCCACCCCCTTCACCGCATTGATGCTCATCATCGCATGGGCAATCTCGGCATCGAGGCGATCAAAGATCGGCTCTCCCCACCCGGGCGGTACCCCGGTGGCGACCACATTGATGCGGGCACCGATGGAGTTCCCCTCCTTGCGCAGCGCATCCATGTAATCCTCCATCTCCTGCACCTTGTCGGCGTCGGGAGAGAAGAAGGGGTTCTGGTGCACCTGATCCCAATCGAGCTTTTCCACCGTGACCGGACCCAGCTGAGAGAGGTAACCGTGGATCTCCACACCGAACTGCGCCTTCAGCGCCTGTTTGGCCACCGCACCGGCCGCCACCCGCATCGCGGTCTCGCGCGCCGAGGAGCGTCCACCGCCACGATAGTCGCGAAAGCCGTACTTCTGGGTGTAAGTGTAGTCGGCATGACCAGGGCGGAAACGGTCAGCTATATTGGAGTAGTCCTTGGAGCGCTGGTCCTTGTTACGGATCAATAGCCCGATCGGGGTGCCGGTGGTCTTTCCCTCGAACACCCCGGAGAGAATCTCCACCTCGTCATCTTCACGACGCTGGGTGGTGTGGCGCGAGGTGCCCGGTTTGCGGCGATCCAGATCGACCTGAATCATCTCCTCGTTCAGCTCAATCCCCGGAGGGCAGCCATCGACAATACAGCCCAGCCCCACGCCGTGGCTCTCGCCAAAGGTGGTGACGGTAAAGAGTTTTCCAAATGAATTTCCAGACATGAAACGAATTATACGCAACCCGTATAATAACGGGATGAAAAAACAGACCCTCTTTCTCCTCCTCACCCTCCTCTCCACCACTGCAAACGCCGACCTCAACAGCGCCCGTGACGCCATTCGTGCCAATAACGGGGAGCAGGCGGTACTGGAACTGACCCGCCTCGCCGGTGAGGGTAGTGGGGAGGCGCAGTATGAGCTGGGCAAGCTCTATGCCGAGGGCAAGCTGATCCAGCGCGACGCCAGCCGTGCCCTGCTGGCACTGACACTGGCGGTCGAGAACGGTCACAATCTGGCCAAGGGGCTGATCGAGGAGCAGAAGCAGCGCATCAATCTGCTGCAACTGGCGGCACTGCAGGAGGAGCTGGGCACGTTGTTCCAAAAAGGTGGACCGGTCACCGCCAACCCCGAGCGGGCCGCCGAGTGGTTTGGGGAACGCGCCCTCAACCCGATCAGCTTCACCGAAGAGGAGCGCGGAGAGATCGCTCGCAAGGTGGGTAAACTTTACGAGGAGAAGATCTTTAGCTTCACCCCGGCCCACACCTGGTACACCCTGGCCGAGGCATTCGGTTCTGAACGCGCCACTCGGGATCGTCAACGGATGGAGCTATTCCTGCAGGCCCAGAGTATCTCTCAATCAAAAAATGATGCGATCAAGCAGTACAAGCGCTATCTGAAGCAGAAGCGCAAGATGGTAGAAGAGGGGCTATAACCCCACTACAACACCTCCCGCACCACCTGGTGCATCGGGAAGTAGAGCACCAACTTCTGGGGCCGCTCCTCCATCAACCGCAGCACCGCACCATAACGCTGCAGCTGCGGGGTATAGCGCGCTACCTCCTCATCGAGGAACTGCGCCAGTCCACCGCCACTATGGCTGCTGCTCTTCCAGTCAACAATCCAGCGTACTCCGTCCGCATCGACAAAGGTACGGTCGATGGTGATATGGATCGGCTCCCCCTCCAGCTCGGCGGTCAATGACCATTCACTACGCGCCTCTGCATGGTTGGTGAGGAAATGGCGCCCCTGTGGATCATCCAGTACCCGCTGCAGTGCCTCAATCACCCGCGCTGTTGCCACATCTCGCTCATCAGCCACCACCCCCTGCTGTCTCAACTGGCGCTCCACTTGGGGTTGCAGCTCCGAGAGATCCCGCCCGACCCACTGCTCCACCCCCTGCTCTGCAATACGCTGCAGCAGCGCATGGACCGTGGTACCGATATGGACCGCACTGCTACTGCCCCACTGGTAGACACTCTGCTGTACCGGCAGCTCGATCAGCGGCAGCAGCGGCGCTGGCGGCTGCGGAAGCCCCAAAGACTTTGTCAGGCGCCGGGGATGCGCCTGCAGCAACACCTCCGTCTCCTGCTGCTGTTGCAAGGCATCGAGGTCACTCTGCTCCAATAGCTGCTGATACTTCGACTCCAACTGTGGCCAGAGCTGCTCCAGCAGGGAGTTGGCCGCCGGTCGCCCCAATGTCCCCTTGCGGGTGATGGTAGCCGCTCCCAACAGATGGAGTTGACGTTCGGCACGGGTCACCGCCACATAGAGCAGACGGGAGAGTTCATTGCGCTCCCGCTCCTGCTCGATACGGCGCACATACTGCCCCAGTGGGTCCTCTTTGATGGTCTGCTCTGCAGCGCGCACCGGCGAGAGCAGCAGCTGCATTGTCTGCGCCTCCCCTCCCTGCTGTGGCACCTCCAGCCAGTGGAGCAGCTTGCGATCACTGCCCCGTGGCCTGCGCCCCAGCCCCGGCAGAATCACCGTATCGAACTGCAGCCCCTTGGACTTGTGGATCGTCATCACCTCCACCTGGGCACTGCTGAGCAGATCAGAGCGCAGATTCTGCCCCTGCAGCCGCTGCTGCAGACGGTGCAGATCGACCACCTCTCCCCCCTGCTCCATCTCCGCCAGCAGCTCCAGGAATGCCTGCTCCTCACGTGTCGCCTGCCCGGTTTCACCCTGCTGCCGGTAGAGGGCCGCCCCCCCCAAGGTGCGCCACGCCTGCTCGATCCAGCGCACCAGCGTCTGCTCCCCACGCTGCTGGAACACTCCAGACAACCGCTGTTGCAGTGCGTACAAACGGCTGGCTGCCGACTCGGGCAGTTGTGCCAACCGCTCCTCTTCCTGCATCAGTCCCCAAATGGACCGCTCTGTGGCTCCCTCCACCAGCAACAGCAGATGCTCCAGCGCCAATCCACACCACGGGGCGCGCAGCAGTGCCAGCCACGCCTCACGATCTGCCGGGTGAAGCAGCGCACGGGTCAGCGTCATCAGATCACGCACCAATGGGCGATCCCCCAGCGACTCGATCTCCACCGCCCGGTAGGCAATTCCCTGCTGGTAAAGCTGTCGACTGATCTGCTGCAGATGGCTGCGCGAACGCACCAGAATCGCAATCTTCTGTCCCATACCAATCTCTGCCAGTGCCTGCTGCACCAGCGCCACCACCTGCACCGCCTCGGCCTCACGATCCTCCAGCAGTTGCGGGTGCAGCCTTACCGCTTGCGGCAGCGAGGCCTCACGAGTAGCCAACGAAGCGGCATATTGAATGGCGCCACTGAAGCGGTCGGAACGGGGGGGAAAGAGGGTGGAGAAGGTCTCATTGACCCACTCCACCACACCCGACTCGGAACGGAAGTTGGCACTCAACCGGCGGTAGTGAAGAGAGACGCCACCGATCCCCTCCTCAATCGCCTTGATGAAGAGCCCCACCTCGGCATGACGGAAGCGATAGATCGACTGCATTGGATCTCCGACCAGAAACAGGGTGCGCCCCTCCTCGGCCGACCACTCTGCGGTCAATCGGGTCAACAGATCGAACTGGCCATGAGAGGTATCCTGAAACTCATCCACCAGAATGTGATGGATCTGGTAGTCGAGCCGCAGCGCCAGCGGCGTTGGCGCCTGCTCCTCTCCCAGTGCCAGCAGTGCGCGCTGCGCGATCTCGGTGTGGTCCACCTGCCCCTGATGTTCAAACTCCAGCATCAGGTTGGCCTGCGCCAGCAGCAACACCTGGAACAGCGCATCGATCACCTGCCACTGCCCATCACTGTAGTGGACCGGAGGCAGTAGTGGCACCTGCTGAATCAGCGCGGCGGCACCACTCTCGGCCAACTGCTCGGAGATCGACAGCAGCTGCGCCTTCTGCGCCTTGCCCTGTGGAGTTGCCGGGAATCCATCGTTTTTGGTCCAGCTTCTTGGGGTCAGTCGGAAGTTGCCATCACTCTTCAACAGCAGCGAGACCAGCCCCTGCCACTGTGGCAGCGCCTCTGCAGTGCTCTCCGGCAGTTGCTGCAGTCCGGCACAGGCAACCACCGGAGGTCGGCGCTCCCCCTCCAGCAGCTGTTGTGCGGCACTCGCTGCCAGCTCCACCAGTGTTGCAACCCCGCTGCCTCCCAACTGCTGTTGCAGCGCACCTCGCAGGGCCGTCAATGTGGACTCCACCCCCTGCTGCAGCGTCTGCTCCAGCGATATCCGGCTGATCTCCCCTCCGACAATGTGAGGCAACCACTGATCCCGATGGCCCAGCATCTCGCTCACCATCCGCTCCACCCGCTGTACATCGTTATCGAGCCAGCGCAACAGGAGCGCAACGGCATCGCCCAGATCGGCATCCTCCACCATCTGCAGGGTGGCGCGGGCCGCTGCACGGAACAGCTCCTCCACATCATCACAGACCTGTGGCACCCCACCCAATGCAGCGAGCAGCGGCATCTGCCGTACCAGCCGCGCATGGAAGCTGTCCATGGTACGGATCTCCAGCCGGTTGGGGTGGCTCATCAGATTCCACCCTTGCAGACGATCCTGCTCCAGCACCGCACGTGCCAGCCTCCAGCTCTGTGCCAGGTGGGGGGCCTCAGGGCAGGGGTGCTCTGCCGCATTGCGCAGCGACTCCAGCAGGCGGGCACGCATCTCCCCCGCCGCCTTGCGGGTAAAGGTGATCGCCAGAATCTCCTCCGGGTGGCTGACCCGCGCCAACAGGGTGAGGATACGCTGAGTCAACAGCTCGGTCTTGCCGGAACCGGCCGGGGCCTGGACGATAAAGGAGCGCTCCGGGTCGAGCACCTCAGCACGGACCTGAAGATCCTGTTCCAGTCTCACGCTACTCATATTGATCGTTCCAAGAGTAATGGTAGCTCTGAATCCACAACCGTCTGCAACCAGGAAGGTTGCAGTCGAGCGACACAGGGATGTGCTTGAGCGTGTTGTGGATCAGAGCTGCCATTACTGATGCAATCATTCATACTCCACCCTGCACAATGGCTGTAGTCCACAATACTGACAACTGTTACGCCCCTGCGACGGGGTTACCGTGGCAACCCCCTGACGGAACTCCTCGGCCAGCGCGGTAACCTCCCGGTGCCATTCAGCCAGCTGCTGATCCCACTCCTCCACCGTGGTAACCGGACGGCTGCGTCCACCCGTGCCAGCCGCCCCCTCCATCACCGACTCCTCCTGCTGTGCCCCCTTGTAGACCACCTCATCGGCACGGATCTGTGCATAGAGCACAGCGGCCACCTGCTCCAGCAGCGTGGCGTAGAGCGGCAGCTGCGGGGCCGCCGGACGCGCTCCCTCCCAGCCACTGCGACTCACCTTGCCACTCTTGTAGTCGATCAATACGCGTCCACCATCCTCCAGCCGGTCCACCCGATCCATCTTCACCGAGAGCTGCAGCCCCCCCAGCATGACTCGATGCTGCTGCTCCATTGCCTCCACCACAAACGGCGTAGTGCGCTGTCGATCCAGATCTAGTGCCCGATCCGCCAGTTGCCCCAGCCGTCGCCCCTCATTGTGAGCAAAGCGCACCCCGAAACGCTCCTGCCGGACATGGCGGAACTGCTCCACCGCACCGGCTGCAATCTTGTAGACCATCTCCCTTCTCGCCTCAGGCGCAAGCTGCTGCAGGGCTGCAGAATTGCTGCCAATCTCCCGCCAGCAGCGCTCCAGCAGCTCATGCAGCAGAGTACCTCGCTCTCTGGCATCAAGCCCGCTGCGCACCG
>CAYFOU010000036.1:11908-17750 GCA_964344805.1 uncultured Piscirickettsiaceae bacterium
GGCTCCAGCGGCTCTGCCTGCAGCCGATGGCGGACAAAGGCACGGAACGGGCACTGCGACTGGTTGGCGAGCAACGTACTGCCGCCCCGTACCGAACTCCCCTCCGGTAGCGGCTCAATCCGGTCGACAACCGGTTCCGTATCGGATGCCGTCTCGGAAAGCCACCACACATCAAGGTCCATTTGCAGCAGCTCCAGCAGGGGCATCTCCCCCATCAGTGGTGTGCCGTTGCGATCCGCCTCTTCCCCCACCGCCTCGCTACGGCTGTAACTGCAGCAAAGCCAGCCTGCCGCCTCCCGATAGCGGGCAAACTGTCTGCGGGCCTTTTCCTGTGCCCGGTGATGATCCACCTCGGGGACCGCTTCTCGCTGCCACTGCTGTGGTAGAAACGGAGAGAGTGGCTGCTGCCGGGGCCAGTTGCGATCATCACACCCCATCACCCAGAGCCGATCAAACTGCACCCCCTCCGCCTCTTCCGGGGTCAAGATCTCGATTGCACGGCTGCTGCGCCCACTCTCCATCTCCAGTGAGGCGATCAGCCGCTGCAGCTCCGATAACGCCACCGCCGCACTCACCTCACCGATAATCTCTCCCAGCGCAACCAGCCGATCCACCGCCTCACGCCAGCCATTGTAGGCGGCCAGCGCAACAGGGCTGCGCTCCGCATTCTCTGCCCACTCGAAGAAGGCAAGTGCGCTGGTGATCTGTGCAGCCCAATGCGCGGTACTCTCTCTCCCGGACCAGGTTAACCCCTGCAGCGCCTGCAGCGCACCGAGGAGGCGGGGAGCGATTGGGGACTGTTCGGCATCCTGCGGCTGCAGCCAGCGGATCAGGCTGGAGAGGTAGACGGTGGCCCCCGCCTCGCGACGCAGCCTCAACTCCAGTTGTGCACGCACCTCCATCTCCGCCGCCAACAATAGCCACGGAGAGCGCAGCAGTGCCGCAGCCTCCAGCATCGGCAACCCCTGCTGTGCCAGACGCAACAGCTGCAGGGCATGGTGGATACGGGGGTCTTCCTGCAGCGCCCTTCCGGTCGAGAAGCGGTAGGGAAGCGCCGCCTCTGCAACCGGGACCACACTGCTCTGCGGCACCAGCCGCTCCCCAAAGATCCGATCGATCTCGCTGCGCCGTGAGGCGAGCTCCGGCACCACCACCCCGATACGGTGGTGTGGAGCTTTCTCCAAATATTGATAGATAACCTGCGCTGCCGCCTCAATCTCCTGTCGGGGATCTTCACAGGGCAGCTGCCAGCAGACCGCCTGCTGTGGCTCCACAACCAATGGGGTGATCCGGCTACCGAGCTGCCGCAACTGCTTGATCACCGCCTCCTCCGCACGGTCCCAGGCGGCCAGCGAATAGCACTGTAGCGTGACAGGGGGTTCAATAGCGGTTGATGCCAGCAGCGCCATGATCTGTTGCGCCAGCCGCGCCCCCTCCAGCCACTGATGCACTTCACACTGCTGCACAAACGACCGCTGCCACTGCCAGAACAGCTCCAGCTCCTCCTGATGGCTGTTTTGCAACAGCAGTTCAAGCGCCTCTCCGGGGCGACGCCAGCGGCAGAAGAGGCGGTGGGCACGCATCGCGTGGTCGATCAGTCCATCCTGTCGCAGGAATCCACCTTGCTGTTGCAGGCTCTCCGGCATCGTCTGCTGCCAGACTCTTCGCTCCTGATCACTACTCAGTAGTTGAGGCAGTGGCTCCCCCTGCTGCAGTAGCTGATCCCACTGCTGATGCATCCACGCCTGCAACGAGAGTATCGGTGGGGTCTCCCACGCCTTCAGCCCCGCCTGTAGCTGCTGCTCTGCCCAGTGGTCCCGCAGAAAGCGGGCCTGTCGTGCAGTGGCAGTGAGAATCAACTCCAAAGGAGTAAACAGTTAGCGTTCAAGCCACTCGACCGTCTGTTCCACCACCTCCTCCAGATAGAGGTCACGGAAAAAATGGCCCGCCCCCTCTACCGCAAGGAAGTCAACACCACTACCCACCATCGGTGAGATATCCCGTTTCAACGGCACATAGAGCTTGTCTTCGGTCGCAGCGATCACCAGTATTGGCTTGTTGATCTGTGGCAGCAGATTGGGGGTATGAAGGCGGTCATCCGGTTTGTAATAGCTGAAAAAGGCATCTGCGGTAACGGTGGTATCGGCACAGTAGATGAAATCAGTCTCCTTCAGCAGCACGTCTCCCCGACCAAAACCAACATACATCTCCGCCTCATTAACAAGCGGCTCCAGCGCCTCTTTGTAACGCTTTTTGTAATCCACCTTGGATCCCCCAGCACTCCAGGTCGCAGGGGCCAGCAACACCACCTTGCGAATGGCGGGCCGATCCTGCTCTGCCGCAAGCCATGCGATCTGGTTGCCACCACGGGAGTGGCCCATCAGATCGATCTGCCTGGCCCCCTGTGCCTCCAGCCAGTCGAGCCACGCCACCATCTCTCCCACCGCATCCTGATGGCGGTGGTTATGGAGCACACTGCAGTCATACATGCCACGGCGGTTATCAAGCCCCAGACTGAGGTTGATCGCCAATGTGCTGACCCCACTATCGGCCAGCAGCCCCTGCAGTCCGGCAATGATCTCCATACGGTTATGGGCCAGCGTACCGTGGGTCAGCAGCACGATGCCATCAGCCATCGACTTCTCCTCTGCCAGCACCAGCTCTGCATTGAGGGTCAGACCGTTATGCTCAATGGTCACCTCCTGTGCAGTGGCACTTGCGACAAACATCCATACCGCAGCCCAACCCACAATACCCCTAATAAAACTATTTTTTTCAGACATCTCTACACTCCATATTCCCATTCTTATAATGGTCGGCAACGATACCACACTCCTCTCTTCCGACCATGATCCGCTCCCTCCTGCTGCTACTCCTCTTCTGCTCCACTGCACACGCCCTGACCATTCAGGATGAGGCCGACAACGAACTCCAGATCGAGGTGATGGCCGCAGAAGGGGAGCTGTTGACCCTCTGGTTCACCGATCTGGTCGAGGAGCAGCGTCCCCACTTCCGACAACTGCTGCGCTCCCTGCAGCAGAGCGGCATTGAGGTATGGACCACACGGGTGCTGGAGGATCTGTTTCTGACCCGGGAGGATAGCGCCATCATGGGATTGGATGGCTCCCGCATTGCCGCGCTGATCGAGGCCGCACAGCAGCAGAGCGAAAAAGATATTCTGCTGCTCTCCTACGACAAGATGTCGATTGCGCTGCTGCGCGGCATCCGCTACTGGCAGCAACACTACAAAAACCGTGGGCGGGTGGCGGGAGCCGCCCTGCTTTATCCCAACCTCTTTATCGCCCCCACCCGTGCGGGCGATCACCCCACCCCGGCACCAATCCTCTCCCAAACCAATGTTCCGCTGGTGCTGTTCCAGCCGCAGCAGGGGCAACACGCCAAGCGTGCCGATCAGGTGATGGAGAGACTGTGGGCCGCCGGTTCCGCCGCCACGCTGTTCCCGCTGCAGGGGATTCGTGACTGGTACATCATGCATGAGCCGGGCAAGTATCCGGCCGAGGCCCCGGTACGTAAACGCCTGCCCCGGCAGTTGAAGCAGCTGGCCAAACAGATGCGTTTCTATCCCTTTCCCGAGGCAGCGCTGCCGGAACAGCCTGCAACCGAGATCACCGTGGAGCATGACCCCTACCGTCTGATCTCGATTCCAGAACAGCCCCTGGCCCCTGACTTTACCCTGCTCAACCCACATGGCACCCCGTACACCCTGAACCAGCTGCGCGGCAAGGTGGTACTGGTCAACTTCTGGGCCAGCTGGTGTCCCCCCTGTATCGAGGAGATGCCTTCCATGAATAGTATCTACCAACGCTACCGGGAACAGGGGCTGGAGATGCTGGGGATCAACTTTCAGGAGGAGCCGACGCAGATCACCCAATTCTTGAAGAAGGTGAAGGTCGATTTCCCGGTACTGTTCGACCATGATGGCAAAGTGGCCCATCAGTGGAATGTCTTCAGCATGCCCACCTCATTTCTGGTCGATCGGGAGGGGCGGGTACGCTACTCGGTGAGCCGCTCGATCCACTGGGATCTACCGGAGACCATCGCAATATTAGATAAACTGATAAACAATTAAATATCAGTATAGTAGAATTAACTGAAGCCCAACCATCAAGGAACTAGCCCCATGAGTTCAGGACCACGAGAGATCAGTACCCCGTTTCGCCCCATCCCGCTGGAGGTACCGGAGGGGATGAAACCAAACGAGTTCTTCAACAGTACCGAGAACCTGAATGATCTGGAGCACAACAACGGCCTGCTGAGAAACCCGGAGAACCTGCTGCTCTACCGCAAGGCGCTGGGCCACAGCACCACCTTCGACACCTCGATCATCTACAACACCTCGAAGACGGTGCTCAATCCGCTGGGGCGCCCGGTGCGCCGCACCCAGGTACCGGAGGGAGTGAAAAATGTCTGGAACCGGATGAACCAGATCATCATCGACTACATGCTGGAGGCGTTCCCCAATCCGGAGGACCACCTGGTGCTGGCCGGCGAGGCGAGCCTCGATGCCACCTGGCCGCTCACCTCTCCCGGGGTCCCCAGCATCCGCATGTTGCACAACCACTTTATCGTCTTCGACAAGCAGCAGCTGCGCGAGGCGAAGTCGGCCGACCCCGACAACCCCAACCTCACCGATGGCGGACAGCACAGCCTGTTCCAGGCCTATATCCGTGAGGTCTACCAGAATTTCTTCTCGGTCCTCGATCTGAAGGTGCTGAAACCGGCCGATGAGCGCAGTGCAATGATCGGACTGACCGGATACCCTCAAGGACTGCCGAGCTGGGAGATTCAAGGGGGTGCCGAGGCGCTCAAGGACCCGGTGTTCTGGCATGAGTATGATCTGATTTTGAAGGGCTTCATCGACTTCTACCGCACCTTCTTCACCCAGGTCTCCACCCGTAACGCCCCGATGCCGAAGGATACCTTCTTCCCGGAACAGGTGGAGCGCAAGCTGCTCTTCAACAATGCCTTCCTGGCGGCGGCGAAGAAGGTGCGTGATCAGTGTATCGTCGATGCCAAATACGCCAACGCAATCCGCTGGCAGCCCGCCTTCAAGCAGCTGATCTACCGCAATGACGAGGGCAAATTGATTGTCACCATCAGCCAGAACTCGATCGGCAACGCGATTACCGAACTACTGGGTGTGGTGGTGAGTCGCACCCCGGATGCGGCCGCCTACGAGGAGCATGAACCGGAGTTGATCGAACGACTACTGGAGGTGAGACGCCGTCTGATTGAGGCCGACCTCGGTGAGGGGGTGGAGACCGAGCACTGGGATGCCGAGTAGCCGATAACGGCTTAGGCTTAGGGGAGAACCCGCCCCATCTCCAGCATCAGATCCATCGCCGTCTTCATTGCTGTCTCATAGTCCTCCTCATCCACGGCGCTGCAGACCGAGGCACCCAACTCACTGAGGCGAGGAAAACCGAATGAGGCGGCCGCCCCCTTGACCGTGTGGGCCACCGTTCTCAGCTGCTCCCAATCCCGCTGCCCAAGATGTTCCATCAGCTGCTCCCGATTTCTCGCAGTACTCTGCTGGAACACAGCAAGCAGCTCGTCATCGACCTCCTCTTCAGCCAACGCCCCTTGCGGCTGTTCACTGACTGCCACCGGAGCGGCCAGCGGCACCCACTGCTGCAGCACCTCACGCAGCTGCTGCTGATCGATCGGCTTGGCAAGGAAGCCATCACAACCCGCCTCACTGAACTGGTCCCGGTGCTTCTGCATCACATTGGCGGTGAGGGCCACAATCGCCCCCTGATAGCCCCGTTCACGCAGAGTGCGGGTCGCCTCAATGCCATCCATCACCGGCATCTGCATATCC
>CAYFOU010000037.1:0-9220 GCA_964344805.1 uncultured Piscirickettsiaceae bacterium
CGGTGTCGTACTGCGGCTCGACTCAATCCACTAGGGGGAGACAGAGAGAGTGCGTACATTGAAGGGAAGCAAGACCATCATTCCGGTTGCCAGTGGCAAGGGCGGAGTGGGCAAGAGCATGCTGGTGGCCAATTTGGGGATCGCGCTGGCACAGCGCGGTTACAGCACCACTGTGGTGGACCTCGATCTGGGAGGTTCCAACCTCCACACCTGCCTCGGTATTCCCAACCGTTATCCCGGGGTGGGGGATTTCCTGAAAGGGGAGCATGCCTCCCAGGACCTCTCACGCTATCTGCTGCAGACCCCATGGCAGAAGCTCCGTTTTGTGCCGGGTGATGGACGTACCCCGTTCATGGCCAATATCCCTCCGCGCCAGCGCAAACAGCTATTGACGTCCATCGGGAAGTTGCCGGGGGATGTGATTCTGCTCGATCTGGGGGCGGGTAGCGCACTTAATACCCTGGGGTTCTTTGGCATGGTGCACAATGGGCTGCTGGTGACCACCTTCGAGACCCCGGCGATCATGAATCTGCTCACCTTCCTGAAGAACTTCTCCTTCTGGATTATCAGCGTGGCCGCGCAGCGTGATGAGGCGGTCTACCAGCGTTTGACCCACGCCTTCCGTGCTACCATGGATATGACGCCTGTGACCGTGGAGGCGCTGTTACAGGAGATTCAGGCGCTGAACCCGGCACTGTCGCGCAAGATTGTGCAGCGCTTGCAGCAATATGTGCCGAGAATCGTATTCAATATGGGGGACCGCCCTGAAGATCTGGTGGTTACCGATCAGATCACCCGGGCGATGACCCATGGACTCTCGTTAACCCCGGAGTATTTCGGGTTTGTGCGGTATGATGGTGCGGTCAGACGCTCCATGATTGATGAAGAGGCGCTCTCCAATAGCGCCCCGTACAGTGATGCGGTGGCCGATGTGGAGAGAATAGCCGAACGCATCTCCAAATATTGGCATCGAGAGATACCGGATAGTGCAGTGATGTTAAGGAATAATACCAGCCGCCTGTTTCAGGGCTGATACAGTTCAGGAACCTCTGAACAAGTCTGGGCAATTTGGATTACGTCCATAGTGCCCAAGATCAAGGCGAAGATCGCAGCCAATAGCCAGCTATTCGCAAGATTTTCAACGAAGATATTGGGTGCTATGGGCGTTAGGCATTTGTACATGACTTATTCAGGGGTTCCTTCAGTGAGTAGCTGAGGTGAAGAAATGGAAAACAAGAAGATACTGATTATTGATGATGACCAGAAGATGATCGATACCTATCTCGGTATCCTCTCCCCGGAAGAGAGTTCAGTCTCCGACTTTGCGGCATTGACCGGCATCGATGTGCCGGCCAGTGGTGAGTGTTTCGATACCTCCACCGCACTGCAGGGGCAGGATGGTGTGGCGTTGGCGGAGGAGGCTCTGAGTTGTGGTGACCCCTTCTCGGTAGCCTTTATCGACATGAGAATGCCGCCGGGGTGGGATGGTTTGATGACGGCGAAAAAACTGCGAGAACTCGATTCCCGCATCTATATCGTCATCGTCACTGCCTATACCGACAAGACGGTGGACGAGATTCATGAGGCGCTGGAGCGTGATGTGCTGCTGCTGAGAAAGCCCTTCAACCGGGATGAGATCTACCAGATGGCAAGAACGCTGGTAGATGCCTGGAACCGTGCCGAGGAGAAACGCCGTGTAGAGAAACAGCTGCGTTATGCACTGAAGAAGTATATGGCTGCCTCCGGCAAGAACCGCACCATTGAAGAGGAACTGGAATCAAAATCCTGACGCTTGCCTGACAGGTTATCCTTTTTGGTCTTCCGAACGGGGCGGAGGGCCATTTTTGTATCAGGGGCTGCTTGATAGAGTCCTGTATGGGAGAGATACGAGGGGGAAGATTGAAAGAACAGACGCTGTTTTTCTATCAGCTGAGGGGGAGTCTGCTGGCATTGCTGGTTGCGGTGGTCACCATTGGAGGGGTGATCTACCACTATGCGGAGAACTCCCTGCTGGAGACGGTACAGAGCAACCTGCAGTATCACGCTGATTTCAGAAAGCAGCGTATTCTCGATCAGTTTAATCAGCAAAAGCTGTGGATGGAAGAGGTGAGCCATAGCAGTGGGCTGGTTGGCTTTACCCGTAGTCTGCTGGATGTCTATCGCTTGCAGGGGGGCGACTCTGTCAACTATCGCCTCTATCGTGACCGTTTTCGCAGGGAGTATGGGGAACTGCTCAATTCTCAGGGGATCAACGACCTGCTGCTCCTGGATCCGGATGGAAGGCTGGCCTTTTCATTGCGCCCAATGGAGGAGGAGATTGGGGTTGACCTCTCAATAGAGGGGTTCTATGGAAGGAATGGGCTCTCTGAGCTGGTGGAGGATGTGCAGCGTGAGCACACCTTCTCCATCTCCCGTTATGGCAAGGTTGAACAGATTGAGGCCTCTACGGTACTGATGGGGATTCCCCTCTTTTCGCAGGATCAGGACAAGGAGTTGATCGGTATTCTGATACGTCCCTTCAGTCTGCAGCGGTTGCGGGGGCTGTTGAGTGAATACAGTGGGCTTGGAGCCAGTGGCGAGGTGATGATTGCCCAGTGGCGTGGAGGGGGGATCGGTTCCGGGGTCAACTTCATCAACCACTTCCGTAATGATGTGGAGCGTCAGCCGGATGAGGCCTGTATTACGTTGCGCACCCATCAGCCGGAGCGCTTTCCGGTCATGCATGCGTTGAGTGAGACCAATGGAGCCGGCTGGATGATTGATAACAGTTGCCGACAGACCTATGCGGTCTGGAGCTGGATTCCGGAGCTGCGCTGGGGGATGGTGATCAAGCAGGATCGGGAGGAGATACTGAAGCCGGTGGTCACTCTGCAGCATAAAGTGTTGTTTGCCTCTCTGCTGATGCTGCTGTTCCTGTTCTGGATGGTCCACCGTCAGGCCCGTTCACTGGTGGAACCGCTGGAGCAGTTGAGTAATGCTGCAGAGACCAATCGGGTAGAGCAGCACCAGCAGGGACGGGTGCGGGAGGTCAATCAGCTCTCCTCCACACTGAAAAAGGTCTTCTCGGCGCTCTATGAGTATCAGCAGAAGCTGGAGCAGAAGGTCGAGGCGCGTACCGAGGCGCTCTCGGAGATGAACCGGGATCTGCTACAGCAGAAGAAGGAGCTGGCGAAGAAGAACAGCACCATCCAGAAGCAGCGTGACTTCTCGGAGTCGATCTTCACCTCGGTGCAGGAGGGGATGGTGGTGGTAGACAATCGGGGGCGTATTGTCGAGGTCAACCAGAAGATTGTCTCCCTGCTGGGGTGTGTCTCCGCTGCAGAGATGCAGGGGCGCCGGATTGGCCGCTTCTTCAAGGAGGAGAAGGATGGTGAGCTGTGGGGCGAGATGCTCTATATGGTCAATAATCGGTTGCAGGAGCTGCACGACTACAACCATGACAGTTTTCATCAGATCCTGATCGAGGCCCCGATCCCGTTGCTGGTTGCTGATCTGCAGCCGAAGCAGCCGATTCGTCTCTTTATCATCAATGAGGAGATGGAGCGGACGTTGGGATATCCGCCCGGTACACTCTATGCCACTGAGCTGGAGCCACTGGTAGAGCAGAAAAGCTGGACGGATCTGAAACAGTTGATTGAACAGGCCGAGGCCGGGAACCGCTGTATCGAGAGTGAGAGCTGTCACTTCCAGACCCGGGAGGGGGCGGTGGTGAGTGGTTCCATCTGCATGTTCTCGATCCTCTGTGATGGGGATCACCATGTCATTTTGATGTTGAAGACCGAGGATACGCTGGATGAGGCGCTATTGCGCCTGACCCCATTTGGCAAACTCTTTATCGAGCAGAAGGAGAGTGACACCGAAGAGCGGCACGGCATCCTCTCAGCAGAGCGCAGGATGCTTCGTTGTGATGGCGGGGAGCTGCCGGTACAGATATCGGGGGCGCTGTTGCAGGGGAGTGAGGAGGCACACATTGAGGGGGCGGTGCTGGCGGTCCATGATCTGAGCGAGCGCAAGGCGCTGGAGAAGGCGGCACAGGAGGCGGCCTATCAGGGAGGAATGGCAGAGATCAGCTCCCATGTGTTGCACAACTTTGGCAATGGCCTCACCTCGGTCGGTGCTTATCTGGGGGAGCTGCATACGCTGGATACCTTTATGCTGCGCATGGCGGAGTTGATTGAACAGGAGAAATCCGATTTTGATCGTAGTGATCTTGCCAGCGCAATGCGTGAGGCGCACCACCAGTATCTGGGAGAGGCGTTGGGTGAGACGAAGCGTACCACTCGTCATATGAGCAATATTCTGATTGCCCAGAAGGGGGTGGTTGGAGATGGTGGACAGTACTGGGTCAGCCGCTTCAATCTCAAGGAGGTGCTGGAGGGGGCGCTACTGCTGCTGCGTAACCGTCTGGAGCGTTCCCAGATTGAGCTGACGCTGGAGTGTGCGCCTCAACTGGAAGAGGTGGAGTTGCCGAAGAACCCGCTGCAGCAGATGGTGATCAATCTGGTGAAGAACAGTATCGAGGCGATTGAGGAGAAGTACCAGAGTGGGGAGATGATGCTGGGATGTGGCGAGATCCATCTCAACTTTACCCCCAGAGGAACCAGCCATTTTCTGCTGCAGTGTGAGGATAACGGGATTGGCTTCCCGGAGGAGATTATCCCCAACCTCTTCATGCCCACCTTTACCACCAAACGAACGAGCAATGGACAGGGGCTCCATTCGGTGGCCAATTTTGTTCGCTCCATTGGGGGAGAGCCGGTTTTGACCAGCCCTGGTGAAGGGTTGGGTGCCCATTTTGAGGCGGTATTGCCGATCCGGGTGGAGCATGAGTAGGTCGCCTGTCCGGGCGCAAATATTGTAGCCATAAGGATGTTAATTCTGCTGCGCTGTACTAAAATACCCCGCTTGCGTCTCTCTGGCCCAAAAGTGCTGTGAGGGATTTTCGATTTTTAAACCACTGAATTGAGATTTGACATGGAAGTATCTGTAGAAACCACCCAGGGCCTTGAGCGTGCAATGACCGTTACCGTTCCAGCGGAGCGTGTAGAGAAAGAGGTAAGTGATCGTCTCAACCAATTGAAAGGTACCGTTAAACTGAATGGTTTCCGTCCCGGTAAGGTGCCTATGGGGGTGATCAAGAAGCGCTTTGAGACTTCCGTGCGCTATGAAGTGGCGGAGCAGCTGATTCAGGCCACCTTTGGTGAGGCGGTGAATCAGGAGAATCTGGCTCCGGCCGGTGCACCACAGGTCACTCCAGAAGAGATCGGTGACGGAGAGGGGTTGAAGTACAAGGCCACCTTCGAGGTCTATCCCGAATTTGATGTTGCCGCATTCGATGGCATCCAGCTGGAGAAGCCGGTGGTCGAGTTGGGGGATGAGGATCTCGACAAGATGATTGACAATCTGCGTGAGCAGCAGAAGGGGTGGAACGAGGTGGAACGTGAGGCTGCCGATGGAGATCAGGTCAATATCGACTTCAAGGGGACCATCGACGGGGTTGCCTTCGAGCGTGGTTCTGCTGAAGGGGTCCCGGTTACCATCGGTTCCGGTTCAATGATTGAGGGATTTGAGTCCGGTATTATCGGCATGAAGGCGGGAGAGGAGAAGGCTATCGATGTCACCTTCCCCGAGGATTACAACGCTGAGGAGCTGGCAGGCAAGGCGGCCCAGTTCGAGATCAAGGTCAATGGTGTGTCAGAGCCCGCACTGCCTGAGGTGGATGACGCCTTTATCGAGAAGTACGGCGTCAAGGAGGGCGGTATCGATGCCTTCCGTGTCCAGATCAAGGAGAATATGCAGCGTGAGTGCGATCAGGCGCTGGCGCAGGTGTTGAAGAATCAGGTAATGGATGGCCTCTACGAGGTACACGATTTCGATATCCCTGCTGCTCTGATCGACGAAGAGGCCAAGCGCATGTCCGACAACATGACCCAGCAGATGGGCGGACAGGGTGCACCAATGAGTGCCGACCTATTCAAGGGCGAGGCCGAGCGTCGTGTCAAGCTGGGGCTGGTACTGGCCGAGGTGGTGCGCGACCACAATATCCAGGTTGATCCAGTGCGTGTTCAGAAGCAGATTGAGACCATGGCGGCTGGTTACGAGAACCCAGCCGAGGTGGTGGAGTGGTATAACCAGAATCCACAGTATATGGAGGGGGTCCAGAATCTGGTGATGGAGGAGCAGGTGGTGGATCTGGTGATGAAGGAGGCTACGGTCAGCGATGCCAGCATGGGCTTTGAGGATCTTATGACCAAGGCCAACGCCAACCGCCAGTAACCATCCAGTTCACCTCTGTGCAGCCCAATAGCTGCATTAAAAAATGGTCTTTACATCGGTAAACTCACATTTTTCGCCTTGCTCTTGAGCTGCACAGAGGCAACCTGAATAGTCACTGGGAAGAAGGATTTAGGGTAGAAATATAATGACAGATTCAATCATCGAGAACTCCGGCATGGTACCCATGGTGGTGGAGCAGTCCTCGCGCGGGGAGCGCGCCTATGATATCTACTCCCGCCTGCTCAAGGAGCGGGTGATCTTCATGGTGGGGCAGGTGGAGGACCACATGGCCAATCTGGTGGTGGCTCAGCTGCTGTTCCTTGAGTCGGAGAATCCGGACAAGGATATCCATCTCTACATCAACTCCCCGGGTGGTTCGGTCACTGCCGGGCTGTCGATCTATGACACCATGCAGTTTATCAAGCCGGATGTCAGCACCATGTGTGTCGGTCAGGCGGCCAGTATGGGCGCGCTGTTGCTGGCGGGCGGTGCCGCTGGCAAGCGTTACTGCCTGCCCCATTCACGGATGATGATCCACCAGCCTCTGGGGGGGTTTCAGGGACAGGCCTCCGATTTCGAGATCCATGCACAGGAGATCCTCAAGGTACGTGAACGCCTCAATACCATTCTCTCTCACCATACCGGTCAGCCGATTGAGCAGGTGAGTCAGGATACTGATCGTGACAACTTCATGGGGGGAGATGAGGCGGTCCAATATGGTCTGATTGATCAGGTACTCTCCAAACGGGCAGAATAACCCATAAAAAAGCTTGGTTAATGGCTCGCATCTTGTATGATCTGTTCAGGCAGAAGTGTGATACGCTAAAGCCATTGCGTATTCAGGCCGATAGGGAATAACACTCAAGTAAGGTTAGAGGTGGATTTATGAGTGATAAAGAGGACGATAGCAAACTGCTCTACTGCTCTTTCTGTGGAAAGAGTCAGAATGAGGTGCGCAAGCTGATTGCAGGCCCGTCAGTATATGTATGCGATGAGTGTGTCGAACTCTGTAATGACATCATTCGTGAAGAGCAGGAGGAGAGTGAAGAGGCCGCGAGCGAAAGTGCGCTGCCGATCCCTGAAAAGATTCGTTCCACGCTGGATGACTATGTAATCAGTCAGGACAAGGCGAAGAAGGCGCTCTCTGTGGCCGTATACAACCACTACAAGCGCGTCGATTCCGGTTACAAGATTGATGAGGTGGAGCTGGCCAAGAGTAATGTGCTGTTGATTGGGCCCACCGGTTCCGGCAAGACGCTGCTGGCCGAGACGCTGGCCCGTATTCTCGATGTCCCCTTTACCATGGCGGATGCCACTACCCTGACCGAGGCCGGTTATGTGGGAGAGGATGTGGAGAACATCATCCAGAAGTTGCTGATGAAGTGTGACTACGATGTTGCCAAGGCAGAGAGTGGCATCATCTACATTGATGAGATCGACAAGATTACCCGCAAGTCGGACAACCCCTCGATTACCCGTGATGTCTCCGGTGAGGGGGTGCAGCAGGCGCTGCTCAAATTGATTGAGGGGACCGTGGCCTCGGTACCTCCACAGGGGGGACGCAAGCATCCTCAGCAGGAGTTTCTGCAGGTGGATACCAGCAAGATCCTCTTTATCTGCGGTGGTGCCTTTGCCGGCCTTGACAAGATTATTCGGGACCGTTCCGAGAAGAGTGGAATCGGTTTTTCCGCCGAGGTGAAGAGCAAGGATGATGAGCGCTCTGTCAGTGAGGTGCTCTCCGATGTGGAGCCGGAAGATCTGGTCAAGTATGGGCTGATTCCAGAATTTGTTGGGCGTCTGCCGGTAGAGGCGACGCTGGAAGAGCTGGATGAGGAGGCGCTGGTACAGATTCTGACCCAGCCAAAGAACGCACTGACCAAGCAGTATGCAAAGCTGTTTGAGATGGAGGGGGCTGAGCTTGATATCCGGGAGGATGCGTTGAGCGCCATTGCCAAGAAGGCGATCAAGCGCAAGACCGGGGCGCGTGGTCTGCGCTCCATTCTGGAGCATGCACTGCTCGATACCATGTATCACCTCCCATCCTATGAGGATGTAGAGAAGGTGGTGGTGGATGCCTCGGTGATCGAGAGCCATTCAGAGCCACTGCTGATCTTTGAAGGCGGTGAAGAGAGAAAGTTGGCAGCTTCTGAATAGCGCGTGACTTTAATTGATTAACAACAAAACAAGGGGCGGAAGCTGGATTGTTCAACAACGATCTTGCCTCCGCCCTTTCTACTTATAATTCAGACAATCGAAGACTATGGATGTAATGGAACAGGAGTTTGCGGTACTGCCCTTGAGAGATGTGGTGGTCTATCCACATATGGTGATTCCGCTCTTTGTCGGACGTGACCGCTCCATTGCTGCGCTGGAGGCGGCGATGGCTGATCAGAAGAAGATTCTGCTGGTGGCCCAGCAGAATGCCACGCAGGATGATCCCAACGCAGAAGAGCTGTTCGGTGCCGGTACCATTGCCACCATTCTGCAACTGCTGAAGTTGCCTGACGGTACCGTCAAGGTGCTGGTGGAGGGGGAGCAGCGTGCACAGGTCAATCAGTTTCATGAGCAGCAGGGGTATCTGCGGGCTCATGTGGTGGTGCACCATGAACTCAATGTCCATAATGAAGAGCTGGATGTGCTCTCTCGCTCGATTCAGGGCCAGTTTGAACACTATGTGAAGATGAACAAGAAGATCCCGCCGGAGGTGCTCACCTCGCTGGCCGGGATTGATGATCCGGGCCGCTTGAGTGATACCGTCGCGGCCCATATGACCCTGAAGATCGAGGAGAAGCAGCAGCTGCTGGAGACCTTCGACATACAGGAGCGGATGGAGTTCATCCTCTCCATCATGGAGGGAGAGCTCGATATCCTCGAGGTCGAGAAGCGGGTGCGTGGCCGGGTCAAGAAGCAGATGGAGCGCAACCAGCGTGAGTTCTATCTCAAT
>CAYFOU010000037.1:9321-17525 GCA_964344805.1 uncultured Piscirickettsiaceae bacterium
TCGCCGATGTCGGCTGAGGCGGCGGTGGTACGTACCTATATCGAGACCCTGATCGGGGTACCGTGGAAGAAGCGCTCTCGTCTGAAGAATGATCTGGCGCGTGCCGAGAAGATTCTCAATGAAGACCACTACGGTTTGGAAGAGGTGAAGGATCGCATTCTGGAGTATCTTGCGGTACAGAAGCGGGTCGGGAAGATCAAGGGGGCGATTCTCTGTCTGGTCGGCCCTCCCGGTGTCGGCAAGACCTCGCTGGGGCGCTCCATCGCCCGTGCCACCAGTCGCAAGTATGTGCGCATGGCGTTGGGTGGGGTACGGGATGAGGCGGAGATCCGCGGACATCGCCGCACCTACATCGGCTCGATGCCGGGCAAGATCATCCAGAATATGGTCAAGGTGGAGGTGAAAAACCCGCTCTTTCTGCTCGATGAGATCGACAAGATGGCGATGGATTTTCGTGGTGACCCAGCATCGGCACTGCTCGAGGTGCTTGATCCAGAGCAGAATCACACCTTTGGCGACCACTATCTGGAGGTGGATTATGACCTCTCCGATACCATGTTTGTCGCTACCGCCAACAGCATGAATATCCCCGGCCCGTTGCGGGACCGTATGGAGGTGATCCGTATCCCCGGCTATACCGAGGAGGAGAAGCTCAATATTGCCCAGCAGTACCTGATTCCGAAGAAGATGAAGGAGAATGGGCTGAAAGAGAAAGAGGTGAGCTTCAGTGAGGAGGCGATTCGTCAGATCATCCGTCTCTATACCCGCGAGGCGGGTGTGCGTAATCTGGAACGGGAGATCGCCAAGGTGATGCGCAAGGTGGTCAAGGAGCTGGTGCTGAAGAAGCGCAAGGGCAAGGTCTCGATCAATGTTCGTAATCTGGAAGATTATCTGGGGGTGAAGAAGTTCCGTTACGGGGTTGCCGACGAGAAGGACCAGATCGGACAGGTGACCGGTCTGGCCTGGACAGAGGTGGGCGGTGAACTGCTTACCATTGAAGGGGCGGTGATGCCGGGTAAAGGGAAGTTCTCTATTACCGGGCAGTTGGGTGAGGTGATGAAAGAGTCGATTGAGGCCGCAAGAACCGTGGTACGCAGCCGCTCTGCCCGGCTGGGGGTGAAGAACTCCGTCTATGACAACAGCGACATCCATATCCATGTGCCTGAGGGTGCCATTCCGAAGGATGGCCCCAGTGCCGGTATCGGTATGTGTTCTGCGCTGGTCTCGGTATTGACCGAGATTCCGGTGCGTGCCGATGTGGCGATGACCGGTGAGATTACCCTGCGTGGCGAGGTACTGCCGATCGGTGGTCTCAAGGAGAAGCTGCTTGCAGCCCACCGTGGTGGGATCAAGACGGTGATGATTCCGGAAGAGAATCGCAAGGATCTGAAGGAGATTCCGGAGAAGATCCTCAAGGATCTTGATGTGAAGCCGGTACGCTGGATCGAGGAGGTGCTGGAGATAGCCTTGCAATCCTCTCCCCAGCCGCTGACCGAAGAGGAGATCAAGGCGGATGAAGAGGGCTCGGAGGAGAAGTCGGCAAAGAAGTCGAAGGGTAAATCGAAGCGCTCCACGGTACAGACACACTGATTGCAGTGGGCCTGTAAAAAAAGTGTAAAAAAGTAGATTTAACACTGGTATTGAAGAACGCTTTCCCTTACACTAGCGCGCGCTATCTGAGGGGACACTGTTGAATACAGCAGGGTTCACGGATAGGGTGCTTAGCTCAGCTGGGAGAGCATCGCCCTTACAAGGCGAGGGTCGCAGGTTCGATCCCTGCAGCACCCACCAAATAAATTGTTTGAAAAACAGGTTTGGAGCGGTAGTTCAGTTGGTTAGAATACCGGCCTGTCACGCCGGGGGTCGCGGGTTCGAGTCCCGTCCGCTCCGCCATCTGCCAAGGGCGTGCCTGAAAAGGTACGCCCTTTTTTATTTTTGTTTCCATAGAGTTTAGGAAGGTAGAGCATCATGCTGCAGAAGATTCATGATCAGGC
Source organism: uncultured Piscirickettsiaceae bacterium (assembly GCA_964344805.1). Taxonomy (GTDB): domain Bacteria; phylum Pseudomonadota; class Gammaproteobacteria; genus Thiopontia. The sequence continues at coordinate 11,316 of CAYFOU010000037.1, forward strand.
ACAGAGCTGGATTGCCTGGGTGATTGTCGGACTATTGATCGTTCCGTTTGCACTGTGGGGGATCAACTCCTATTTTGAAGGGGGTAATGGAGCCATTGTGGCTGAGGTCAATGGTACCGAAATCACCCTGCGTGATTATCAGCGCTCCCTGCAGCAGCAGCGTCAGCGCATGCGCTCCATGCTTGGCAATGCCTACAGCCCGGAGCTGCTGGAGAATCCACAGATGCGCCGAGCGGTGCTGGACGGGATGGTAGAGAATGAGCTGGTGACCCAGACCATCAACAGTGATGGCTTCCGGGTCAGTGATGCCGTGCTCTTTGCCCAGCTGCGACAGATCAGTGCCTTCCAGCATGACGGTGCCTTCAGTCCCGCCATCTATGAGCAGGTGCTCGCCTCGCAGGGGATGAGCAAGCCCTTCTTCGAGAACAGCCTGCGTACCGATATCATGCAGTCTCAGCTGTTGACCGCATTCCGCAGTGGTGCCTATGTGATGGAGAATGAGCTGCGTGAGGCGGTACGGTTGCAGGAGCAGCAGCGCACCGTACGTCTGCTCACTATCCCGGCCAGTGTTGAACGTCTGGATAGCAGGGAGGTGAGTGACGAGGAGGTCTCCACTCAGTACGATATGAATGCGCGTCGTTACGAGATCCCGGAGCAGCTCTCCATCGAATATGTAGAGCTCTCGGTTGCCCAGTTTGCGGAAGGGGTAACGGCTGATGAGGAAGAGATCAAGAAGCTCTACGAAGAGCGCAAGGAGAGTCTGATGGCGGATGAGGAGCGCCATGCGCGCCATATCCTGATTGAGGTGGCTGAAGATGCCGATGAGGCGACACAGGCCAAGGCAGATGGCCGTCTGAAGGAGGTGCAGAGCAAGCTGGCAGCGGGAGAGTCGTTTGAGTCGCTGGCCGAGCAGTATTCGGATGATCCCGGTTCGGCAATGGCAGGGGGAGACCTCGGTTTCTTCCCGCGCGGTATCATGGTGCCTGCGTTTGATGAGGCGGTCTTCTCGATGCAGCAGGGGGCACTCTCCGATCCGATTCGCACCCAGTTTGGTTACCACCTGATTCGCCTGGAGGAGATTCAAGCCGCCGAGATGCGCAGTTATGAGGATGCCCGTGATGAGCTGGCGGCCGATCTCAAGCGCCAGAAGGGGGAGGAGCTCTTTTATGAACACTCCGAGACCGTCTCCAATATCGCCTATGAGGAGCCCGATTCACTGGAAGGGGCAGCTGCTGCGGCTGGATTGCAGGTAGAGCAGAGTGGCACCTTCAGCCGTCAGGGCAGTGTCTCCGGTATCACCAGCAAGCCGACCGTGGTACAGGCCGCCTTCTCCGATCTGGTGTTGAATGAGGGCAAGAACAGTGATCCGATTGAACTGGCCGATGACCATATCGTGATCCTGCGTCTCAATGAGCACCAACCCGCCAGCCGCAAGCCGCTGGAGAGCGTGCGTGCCGAGGTGGTGGATGCGGTATTGGCCGAGCGTGCACAGAGCCATGCCCGTACCCAGGGGATGGATCTATTGCAGAAGCTGCAACAGCAACAGCTGGATGCCGATGGTGCTGCAGCAGAGGCAGCGGCGACGTGGGGTGAACAGCAGCAGATCAAGCGCAAGAGCTTCAGCATTGCAGAGGCTGCAGTGAGCCGTGCCTTCCAGATGAAATCGAAGGCAGAAGGGGTGAGCTATGGCGGTATTGCGTTGAATAATGGTGATTATGTAGTGGTTGAGCTGATTGCCGTTGCCGATGGAGACCTCAATACCCTGGAGGCGGGGCGCAAGGATGCGATTCGTCGTGGACTGGTGGAGAACCAGATGCAGAGCCACTACCAGAGCTATCTGGCCAGCCTGCGCAATAGTGCAGATATTCAGGTCTATGAGGATCAGTTGAACTGATCCCTCAAGCTGTTGTGATCAACGCAGCTACATCAGCACGATTGGAGCGTGTGGCAGCGGCGCTGTTGCTGCTCTGGTTGTTGTTGACCCAGATGGTGAATACCGGGTTGATCTGGCCCCACTATCTGGCGCTACCCGCTGGTGGTTTGATGCTGGGGGTGTTCAATCGCAATATCAAAAACCATATCTGGCTCCACACGGTGCAGCTGGTGACCCTGTTTGTGGTGATTTTGCTGGTTGTGCAGTTCAAGGAGCTGGGTGGGACTGGTGGGATGATCTATGCACTGCTGGCGCTCTCCGTCAGCTTCTATTGGGGGCTGATGCAGGGTAATGACCCTGCTGTTGAGGAAGAGGAGTAATCCCCCGGATTGCTGTTTGATACCAAATAGAGGTACTGTTTCATTATTGAATGGAACCGTCTGCCTATACTTACCAGTACTCCGACAACATGATAATTACGGATATAGCAGTCCAGAATTCAGTCAGATGCGAAGCGGACGACTGCAGGACTGGCCGTAGCCAATTCAAGGGAGGACAATGAAGCGGATGGCTGGATTCTGGGCTGCCCGAAGGGAGCTACCCATATTGCCCAATACTGCGTTACAGCCATTTGATATAGGATGGCTACCTGCATGACTGTGCCTTGTCTTGAGCAATGTGGGTAAGCTCTGTATCCGCAATTATCATGTTGTCGGAGTACTAGGTATGAAACAGAAAAACAGTGCCCAACATGCAATCTCTCCCCAGTTGCGCAAAAGGCTGGAGAGTCTGCATCCGATGCAGCAGGAGGAGGGCATTCAGCCGCTCCGGGCAGAGGTGATCCTGCTGGAAGAGCAGGCCTCTGTGCATAGTGCGGCGCAGCATATTCTGCTTAACTGCCTTTCACAGATGGTTGGAAATGAGGCCGCCGTACTCTATCTGGATGATCCTGAGGGGGTTCACCAGATGCGTATCGGGCTGCGCAGGTTGCGTGCGGCCTTCAAGCTGTTTCGCAAGTCAATTCCCAGAAGGATCGTCGCCCCTCAGCTGGAATCTTTCTCCCGGCTGCTGGAACTGCTGGGAGAGGCGCGTGACTGGGATGTCTTTATTGAAGAGAGCCTGTTGCCGATCCGCAGGGAGATGGATAATGATACCCTTGTCCCGTTGATCTTTGAGGCCAATGGAAAACGGGCACAGATCTATCGCTCCCTGCGTAGCTTGTTCTACCAACAGCAGTACAACCAGAATCTGTTGACTTTGGTGCAGTGGGTTGAAAATGGAGGTTGGCTGACAATGGTGGAAGAGAAACAGCAGCATCTGTTGCAGCAGCCGGTTGCCGATTTTGCCCATGCAAGACTGCAGCAACAGCACCAGAAGATTGTCGGCTATGACCAGGCACTGGAGTGGATGGGGGCAGAACAGCTGCATCAACTGCGGATAGAGATCAAGAAGCAGCGCTATGCCGCTGAATTTCTGCACTCCTTGTATCGCAAGAGGCAGACCAGGCCCTATCAGCAGAGACTCAAACGACTTCAGGATAGTTTGGGGATTGTCAATGACATCACTACCGCGCACCGGTTGCTGGAACGGCTGCCGACAGCCATGGTGGATGGGGCACTGCGTACAGAGATTGAGCAGTGGCTGGTAGCCAGGAATCAGGAGATGGATCCGGGATGGAGAGAGGAGTGGAGTATTCTGATGCAGCAGAAACGCTATTGGTGAAGGGAGTGGCTATCTAGCTCAGGACACTACACTAGGTATGATTAAGGGCGATATCGAATGGATCTGGTTATTGCTATAATCAGGAGATCCTGACTGGATCCAAGTTATTTTGAAGGGAGTTTATGGCAGAAAACCGTGCCGACAAGCCGTGGCGCATCCTTGTAGTCGATGATGAACAGAGCATTCATAATTTCTACAAAGAGGTGCTGTGTGCGGATCGCATGGACTTATCTGTTCTGGCGCTGGTCGATGATAGCACGCCACCACCGGTCATCAAAAGCCCCTACCGTATAGACCACGCCTACAGCGGTGTGGAGGGGGTTGAGGCGGTTGCCGCTGCCGTAGAGGTGGGGGACCCCTATGTCATCATTCTGCTTGATATCCGCATGCCTCCGGGCTTTGACGGAATCATTGCAGCGCAGAAGATTCGTGAACTCGACAAGCTGGTCAAGATCATTCTGATCAGTGCCTATGCAGATTACACCCTGAGTGATATCCGTGAGCAGATTGGGGTCAATTTCGACTTCCTCTCCAAGCCGACTCGCCGTGAAGAGCTGCTGCAGCTGACCTCGCTGCAGGCCAGGCAGTGGGAGATGGCGAAGGAGCTGGAGGAGAGCACCCAGTCGTTGATTCACACCAACCAGAAGCTGGAGTCGATCATCAGCAGTATCCCTGATGGCTTGCTGATTCTCGATAGCGATGGTTCCATCGAACAATCCAATCGGGCTGCTGAGAAGATGACCGGCTACAGTGCGGAAGAGCTGAAAGGGATGTCGGTAGACAGGCTGCTGTCACAGAAGGACAGTGATCTGCAGCAGGAGGTGATGGATGAACATCTGAAACATCGTGATGGCTCTACCATCCCGATCCGGCTGATGAGCGGCTCCATTACCTCTCCAGTTTCCGGGGAGGAGGAGATGCATGGCAATGTGCTGATTCTCCATGATGTCAGTCTGATGTTGCGGGCCGAGAGTGCGCGTCGAGCCAACAAGGCGAAGGATGAGTTTCTGGCATCCATGAGCCATGAACTGCGTACACCACTGACCACCATTATCGGTAACAGCGAGATGCTGGCGGATAGTACGCTTGATGCTGATCAGCAGACCATGGTGCAGTCGGTAGAGACCTCTGGACGAGGGCTGCTGTCGTTAATCAATGACATCCTCGATATCTCCAAGATCGAGGCGGGCAAGATTGAGCTGGATGAGGTCGAGTTCCCCCTCAATACCCTGATGCAGGAGGTGGAGCAGATCTTCTCGGTACAGATGCAGGACAAGGGGATTGCGTTCCAGATTGAGAATGGGGTGGATGGGCAGTACTTGATGGGGGATAACCGCAGGATTGCACAGATCCTGATCAACCTTGTCGGCAATGCAATGAAGTTTACTGAAGAGGGGGCTGTCTCTCTCAAGGTGCTGGTTGAAGAGAGCAGGGAACAGATCCATTTTCAGGTGCAGGATAGCGGCATTGGCATGAATCGGGATGTACTGGATCGACTGTTCCAACCTTTTGAACAGGCAGATCACTCCATCTCGCGCCGCTTTGGTGGTACTGGTCTGGGGCTCCATATCTCCTGGAGTCTGGCTGAGTTGATGGGGGGAGATATCAATGTAGAGAGTGAGGAGGGGGCAGGCTCCCTCTTTACCCTTACGCTGCCCTACCACCCGGTTGATGATGTGAAAGAGGAGCATCCGCAGCAAGGGGCTGTCCAGGAGCCGCAAAGCTTTAGCGGAGAGATATTACTGGCTGAAGATACTCCAGAGCTGCGCATGCTGATCAGCCGTATTCTGCAGACCATGGGAGAGATTGAGGTCACTGCGGTAGAGAATGGCCAGATTGCGGTAGAGCTGGCTCAGACACGCCATTTTGATCTGGTGTTGATGGATATGCAGATGCCGGTGATGGATGGGATTGAGGCGACCAAGCGGTTACGTGCCGAGGGGTATCAACTGCCGATTGTCGCGCTCACCGCTAACGTGATGATCAAACATCGAGAGCAGTTTGCGGCTGCCGGTTGTAACGGTTTCCTTGGCAAGCCGATTGACCGCAAGGAGTTGATCAGGGTGTTGCAGCAATATCTCAGTAGAAAATAGCCAGATTGCCGATAGAATAATAGTTGCAGGAACAGGATTCGACTGGATTTCAGTGCAACAGGGGGAAGGGGGATAATATCGAATGAGCGCGACCATACTGTTTGCCGATGACTCGGACAGCATCCGAATGATTATCAAGGGGATCTTGCAATCCGAGGGTTACCGGACCATAGAGTGCGGTGATGGGCAGGAGGCGATTGATTACCTGAAAGAGCACCGTGTTGATGTCATTGTCTCGGACCTCAATATGCCAGGGGCCAGTGGGGTCGATGTGGCGCACCATGTGCGTGCGGAAGCGTCCCTGAACCGTTTTACCCCGATGGTGATGTTGACCACTGAAAAGAGTGTAGATATGAAAAAGGTGGGGCGTGATGCGGGGGTGACGGCATGGATTGAAAAGCCCTTTGAGCCGGATTCACTGCAGGTGGTGGTCAAACGCTGTCTGGGGGGGAGACATAAATAGTTTCCTGTTACTCCTTGCTCTCCATAAAGATCTTCTGCCCCAGGCTGACGCATCCCAGC
>CAYFOU010000038.1:0-395 GCA_964344805.1 uncultured Piscirickettsiaceae bacterium
CAGGGATGCCTGCCTCAACCTTACCCACAATGTCTGCGCCCACATCTGCACCCTTGGTGAAGATGCCGCCGCCAAGACGGGCGAAGATGGAGATCAGTGAGCCACCAAAGGCGAGACCGACCAGTGCGTGCAGTACCTGGTCAGCGCTCATGCCCATGCTGTTGAGAATGGCGTAGTAACCAGCCACACCCAGCAGACCCAGACCGACCACCAGCATACCGGTGATGGCGCCGCCGCGGAAGGCGACCTGGAAGGCTGCGTTGATGCCTTCGGTTGCAGCCTGTGCTGTACGGGAGTTGGAACGAACCGAGATGTTCATGCCGATAAAGCCGGCTGCACCGGAGAAGACCGCGCCGATGGCACAACCGAAAGCGGTGGCCCAGTCGAGGGCGAGA
>CAYFOU010000038.1:433-1087 GCA_964344805.1 uncultured Piscirickettsiaceae bacterium
TTCATTACCGGTGGATTTGGCGGTGATCCATTGAATGGATACATAGCCATAGGCAACCGCAGCAAAACCTGCGATCAGTGAAAATAAAAGTTCGTTGGGCATATACGATCTCCTGAAGGTTGAAAAAAGACAGGGTTACATTGCTGCAACCCTGTCGGTTTGGTTTGGATTACAGCTCGAAATCTTCGAGCTTTTTGTCGACGGACACATTGTCCAAGGTCACATAGCGAGGCATGCCGTTGTCATCATACTCAGGGTATGCCTCTCCCTTAATGAGGGGATAGAGATACTCTTTGCAAGCGTCGGTGATACCGAAGCCATCTTCAGAGATGAACTCCATCGGCATCATCTTCTCGACGTTGGCTACCTCGGAGAGCGGTGCTTGTCCGATGCTCCACTTGTAAGGAGAGGAGGACTCACGCACAACGGTAGGCATGATGGAGTTGTGACCCTCCAGTGCATACTCCACTGCCTTTGCCCCCAGTGCATAGGCCTGCTCGACGTCAGACTCTGAAGCGAGGTGACGCGCTGCGCGCTGCAGGTAGTCGGCAACCGCCCAGTGGAACTTGTAACCGAGGGCATCCTTGATGATGTTGGCAACCACTGGTGCAGCACCGCCCAGTTGGGCGTGGCCGAAGGAGTCACGAGTACCCT
>CAYFOU010000038.1:1102-17436 GCA_964344805.1 uncultured Piscirickettsiaceae bacterium
GCTCGGCGAGGAACTTGCCATCGGGCCAGTGTGCGCCCTCGGAGACCACAACCGTGCAGTAACCGTGCTCTTTCACTTTGGCGTCTACCGCAGCGAGGAACTTCTCCTGATCAAACTCAACCTCAGGGAACAGCGTGACCACAGGGATACCGTAATCCTCAACCAGTGCACCGGCTGCAGCAATCCAGCCTGCGTGACGACCCATCACCTCAATCACGAAGATCTTGGTAGAGGTGGCCGCCATCGAGCGTACATCGTAGGAGGCCTCCAGGGTGGAGACGGCGATGTACTTGGCCACAGAACCGAAGCCTGGACAGTTGTCGGTGATCGGCAGATCGTTATCCACAGTCTTCGGTACATGAATTGCCTGTACTGGATACCCCATCTTCTCGGAGAGCTGGGAGACCTTGTAACAGGTGTCGGCAGAGTCACCACCACCGTTGTAGAAGAAGTAACCGATGTTGTGTGCCTTGAAGACCTCGATCAGGCGCTCATACTCGCGCTTGTTGTCTTCCAGACTCTTCAGTTTGAAGCGGCATGAACCGAAGCCGCCGGATGGGGTGGTCTTCAGTGCTGCAATATTCTCGTCAGATTCTTTGGAGGTATCGATCAGATCCTCGGTCAGTGCGCCGATGATACCGTTGCGTCCTGCGTACACGGTACCGATCTTGTCACCATTTTTACGGGCAGTCTCGATTACGCCACAGGCTGAGGCGTTGATGACTGCGGTTACACCGCCAGATTGTGCATAGAATGCATTTTTAACTGACATTCACTTTACTCCTTGCTTTTTCATTTAGTCATTTGATTTTGGAATTCTGTTCTATCTTTTGTGGCTTGATCTAAGTGTTCGTCTCTTCCGTCTTCTTCTGCTCATGTTCACTATGTACCTGCAGCATGGCGATGGCACAGTCCCCGATGTTGTCATACATCTCCTTGCCGGTACCGTATTGCTGATAGCCACGATAGAAGAACTGACAGCGGTACTCGTTCACCTGAGTCTTGGTGATAAAGAATTTGGAGTCATCCTCGGGGGACTCCCAATAGATCACTGGACAGGTGGCCAGCTCGCGGTCATCGCGGTGCAGGCGGATCTCGGCATCACCCAGTTCAACCGCTATAGGCTGACCAAAACGCTCTTTCAAAGTCTGTTCTACAGTAGAAATTTCGGTAGTGGAAAGATCTGGGATTTCGCGTTTTCTGGGCATTGGCTGAGTGAAAAGAGGTTAAGAAGATGATAAAATTATTGACTTTTTTCAGAGAACTGAATATATAGGGTCTACAAATAGATAGGTGTTTGAACTTATACAGAAAAGTGGTCCCGGTCACAAATAAACAACACCAATTGAATTATAAAAAATCGAGATCTCTCAGTAGTTGTAGGTATATCTGACAACATCTGGTTGAGAGTCATGTTTAGAGGTTAAGAGTAGAGAAAATGGTACGAGTAGCGTTACTGGGTCCGCGTGGATCTGGCAAAGAGCGATACGCAGAGAAGTTGGCTGAGCAGTATGGAGTTCCGATGATCTCAATCGGAGAACTGCTCAAACAGGAGATAGAGAGTGGTTCCTCATTGGGAGCGGATATTCTCAAGGGGCAGAAAAGCAAACGCCCGGTCCATGATGATTTGATCATGTCTGTGTTGCAGACCCGTCTGTCAAATGACGATGCAGCCAAGGGGTTTGTGCTGGAGGGAGGCCCCCGCAATGATACCCAGGCCAAAGGGATTGATGCCTTTCTGTTGCGACAGGGAGTAGCGTTTGCCGGTGTTGTTCTGCTGAAGTATGACTATGATGAATTCATGGAGGCGATGACCGGACAGCGTAGCTGTCGTGAGTGCGGTGCCCAGTTCAACATTTACACCAATCCACCGATCGTAGAACGCATCTGTGACTACTGTGGTGGTCGCTTGCATAGCCGTGTCGATGATCGTGAAGAGAAGATCAGTCGTCGTCTGCGCGAGTACGAGGCGATTGAGGCTCCCCTGTCAGACTACTACCAGGATCGAATTCAGGTCGTTGAGGGTAGCTTTGAAGAGAGTCAAGTGTTTAAATCGGTTGTGCAGGCCGCAGAGCAGCTGAAGAAGGCAGCGCCTGAACCCCAAATCAGTTCAATCCATAAGGAAGAAAAGAAAGAGGAAGAGGTAATGGCAGAAGAAGAGAAGAAGAAAGCAGCACCTAAGAAGAAGGCGGCAGCCAAGAAATCCGCTGCTCCGAAGAAGAAGGCCGTTGCCAAGAAGAAGGCGGCAGTGAAGAAAAAGGCGGCTACCAAGAAGAAGGCGGCAGTGAAGAAAAAGGCGGCTACCAAGAAGAAGGCGGTAGTGAAGAAAAAGGCGGCTACCAAGAAGAAGGCAGCAGTGAAGAAAAAGGCGGCTACCAAGAAGAAGGCGGCAGCAAAGAAAAAGGCAGCTACCAAGAAGAAGGTGGCAGCAAAGAAAAAGGCGGCTACCAAGAAGAAGGCGGCAGTGAAGAAAAAGGCAGCTACCAAGAAGGCAGCGCCAAAGAAGAAGGCGGCAGCAAAGAAAAAGGCAGCTACCAAAAAGAAGGCGGCAGTGAAGAAAAAGGCGGCTACCAAGAAGGCAGCGCCAAAGAAGAAGGCGGCAGCAAAGAAAAAAGCAGCGCCCAAAAAGAAAGCGGCCGCCAAGAAGAAGGCTAAACGCTAGATTGTAACTGAGGAGGCCACCTCATCCATCCGGGTGGGGTGGCCTTTTATTGTATCGAGGAAAAGTGATGCCCTATTTTCTATTCAAGCGTTTTCCCAATCGTACCGTTGAGTATGTTGAAGAGCATGAGCAGTATCGTGATGCGCGGGACAGTGCGCGTGCCATGCGTAAAGAGCTGACGGTCTCGGACAACTGTGAGGTGAAGATCATCTATGCGGCCAACCAGACTGCGGGAGCCAAACTGTTGACTACCGAGCGTGAGGCGCAGCCTTGGGGGGATGATTAGTTACTTGTAAAGTGTCTCGTTACAGTAAAGCCCGGCTCGTTGACCAGGTCAGCTTATAATGGAGTTATGCACTCGATAGAGATGAAGGCCAAGCGGTGAGCAGGTGTGGTTGCTCATGAAGTTTTGATTGACAAAAATTGCCATTAAATTACCCTTGGTTTTATGACTACGATGAATATTTCATTGCCGGACCACTTGAGAGAGCACGTTGATCAGCGTGTTGCTGCTGGTGATTTTGGATCTTCTTCCGAATTTATTCGTGATCTGATTAGAAAAGATCGGGATCATGTTGCAGAGCAGGAGTTAGCCGCCTTGATTAGAGAGGGATTGGAGTCAGGGCCTTCGGTTGTTGTGGATGATGACTATTGGGCAGGTAAACGCGCTCGACTCAATACAGCATCTCGTCAGTAAATTTGAAACAGCTCTCTATCCGCCCTCTAGCCGATCAGGATATTGATCGTGCGATTCATTACCTGTCAGCTGAAAATGCACAAGCCGCATCTGATTTTATTGATGCGTTGGAATCCGGATTACAGATGATTCTAGAACATCTGGAAATCGGATCTCCTCGTTATCAGCATATTCTTCCGGTCGATGGATTACGGTTCTGGAAGATTGGCAAATTTGAGTGGTTGATTTTCTATTTTGCGTTGGAAGAACGGGTGGAGGTTGTGCGTGTACTGCACGGCGCTCAAGATGTCTCCAACAGACTGGATATGAGCTATTGATCAAAGTGCTCGCCACAACTTCTTCAGCCGGTCTGCAGAGACCGGCTTTTTTGTGCCCAACTCCTGGGCAAAGAGAGAGACGCGGAATTCTTCTACCATCCAGCGATACTCGGTAAAGGCGGCTGAGCGGTTTTCATTAATCCGTTTCTCGAAAGGGTCCCAGTGTGGGGCTAGTTGTTGGGTGCGTTGTCGGTCCGCCTGTGGATTCTGTTCCAGCTTCTCCAGTCGCTTTTCTGCGGCATGAAGATAACGGGGGAGTTCGGACAGCCACTCTGATGGTGTCTGTTGCAGGAAGTGGGGGTAGATCAACGTGCTCAAGTGGCTCTTGATCTTGCTGTAGGTCATCAGATGAGCTGGGGATACATTGCCCTTCAGCTGTTTCATCAGATTGTGGTGTCGCTTGAGTGCATCCTCGGTAATCTTGCCGTAGCGTTGCAGTTGCTGGGGGAGCAGGGTGAGAGCACTCTGGCAGCGCTGCTGGTAATCCTCGAGGCTTCTCGGTAGAGAGGCATTGGCACTAAACAGAGATTCCACTGTGGCTGTAGTGAGCAGGTCTTCAATCAGCTCATCACAACGTCCGAGTGAGAGATAGTGGAGGCAGAGCTTCTGTTGATTCAGTTGCTGTTTTACCAGACTACGAACCTTGGGCTGCTGTTCCAGCAAGAAGAGTGCTGTCATCCCATTACGACTTTCGGCCTCTGCCCGTTCCGGTGTATCCAGTAACTGTAGAGAGATTTGTTTTCCACTGTGGACCAGCGCTGGATAGAGGGTGATTACAATACCGTGTCGCTTTACCTCTACAGATTCGGGGAGTGGGCCAAAGTCCCATGAGGTAATGGCTGATCGCTCCAGTGGGTGTGTGGCAGGTGCACTCTTTTTCTTGTGCTTCTTTTGTTGAGGGGATTGCGATGGACTTGGCTTCTGTTGCTGTAGTGCCTGTAGATTGCGACCGCTCTGTACGATCTTTCCCTCTGCATTGATCACCTGAAAACGCATCTTCAGATGGTCGGGTAGAGAGATCTCGTTCCAGATGTTCTCTGGCAAGGTCACTCCGGTCATGTGACGCAGCCGTGAGGAGAGTTGTGTGTCCAGTGCATCCCCATTGGGATCGAGTGCAGGCAGCAGCGCATCGGCAAAGTCGGGGGCCGGGACAAAGTTGCGTCGCCACTGCTTGGGGAGAGCGCGCAGCATTGCCATCACCCGTTCATGCAGTAGCCCCGGTACCAGCCAATCAAAGGTCTCTGGCTCCATCTGCGATAGCAGCTCACTGGGGATGGTCAGCGTGACCCCATCGCTTTTGCTGTCGGGTTCAAAGTGGTAGCTCAGGGGGAGCTTGGCGGGACCGATAGTGAGATGGTCTGGGAACTGGTTGCCATCGCGTACCGACTCCGCATCGTGCTGCATCAGCAGCGCTTCGGTCAGATAGAGCAGGGAAGGGGTCTCCTTCTCCGCCTCCTTGCGCCACTTCTCGAAGGTGGGGGCTGAGTAGACCCCATCCGGGATGCGCTCATCATAGAACTGGTAGAGGGTCTCATCATCGGCCAAAATGTCGCGTCGACGTGACTTTGCCTCCAGTGATTCGATTTGCTCAATCTGCCTGCGGTTCTTGGCGAGGAAGCTGCCACGAGTATGCAGCTCTCCCTCCACCAGCGCATGACGGATAAAGATCTTGCGTGACTCCTTCGGATCAATCGGGCCATAGTTGGTCTTGCGTCGAGAGACAATCGGAATGCCGTATAGGGTGACGGTCTCAAAGGCGGCCACTTGTCCACGCCGCTTCTCCCAGTGCGGTTCGGCATAGCTCCGTTTCAGCAGATGCTTGCCCAGCCGCTCCAACCACTGTGGCTCAATACGGGCCACGGTGCGGGCGTAGAGCTGAGAGGTCTCCACCTTCTCGGCGGCAACAATCCACTTGGGGTTGGCCTTGAACTGGCTGGAGCCGGGCCAGATCTTCATCTGCACCCCGCGCGCCGCGTTGTAGACATGCTTCTCACTGCTGATGGTGGCGATATGGCTCAACAACCCAGTCAGCAGTGCACGATGGATCATGCCGTAATCGGCAGCTTGATCATTTCTCTTCAGCCCCATCTCTTTCGATAGCTGGCCGAGCTGGGCATGCACCTCGCGCCACTCCCGCATCCGCATCCAGGAGAGGAAGTTGGTCTTGCAGAGCTTGCGCATCTGGCTGTTGGAGAGTTTCTGCTTCTGCTCCTCATAGAAGTTCCAGAGGTTGAGGAAGAAGAGAAAGTCGGAGGTGTCATCGGTAAATGGTTCATGTTTCTGATCGGCCACCTGTTGAGCATCGAGCGGCCGTTCACGCGGGTCTTGAATCGTCAGTGCAGCGGCGATGATCAGAATCTCGGAGAGACAACTCTCCCGTTCTGCGGCCAGCAGCATCCGTGCAATCTGTGGGTCGACCGGGAAGCGTGCCACCTTCTTGCCGAGCGGGGTGATGGAGTTATCCTTACGTACAGCTCCCAGTTCGTGCAGGGTGCGAAAACCATCACGGATCAGCCGCAGATCGGGTGGATCGATAAAGGGGAACTCATCCGGCTTGCCCAGCTTCAGTGCGGCCATCTGCAGAATCACCGGGGCGAGGTGGGTGCGCAGGATTTCGGCATCGGTAAATTCCGGACGAGTGAGGAAATCCTCCTCGCTATAGAGGCGGATGCAGATGCCATCAGCCACACGGCCACAGCGCCCCTTGCGCTGGTTGGCGGCTGCCTGTGACACCTTCTCGATCGGCAGCCGCTGGATGCCGGTGCGGTGGCTGTAGCGGCTGATGCGTGCGGTGCCGGTATCGATCACATAGCGGATGCCGGGGACTGTCAGTGAGGTCTCGGCCACATTGGTGGAGAGCACAATGCGCCGTCCGCCATGTTTGGCAAAGATACGATTCTGCTCCTTGGCCGATAGGCGGGAGAAGAGGGGGAGGGTCTCCGTCTGCCCCAGCTTCGCCTTGGTAAGAAATTCACCCACCTCACGGATCTCACGTTCACCACTGAGAAAGACCAGAATATCGCCTGGCCCTTCGCGACTTAGTTCATGCACAGCATCAAGGATCGCCTGCTGTTGGCGGGCAGTGCGGTCCTGCCGTTGCTTGCGGCTCTCCTCATCTCCCTCGATCTCTTCGGGTGGGTGATAGCGCACCTCCACTGGATAGGTGCGGCCCGATACGTTGAGGATTGGCGCATCGTTGAAGTGGCGGGCAAAGCGCTCTGGATCGATGGTGGCGGAGGTGATGATCAGCTTCAGGTCGGGGCGCTTTGGCAACAGTTGCCTTAGATAGCCGAGCAGAAAATCGATATTGAGGCTGCGCTCGTGGGCCTCATCAATGATGATGGTGTCGTACTGTTTCAGTAGTGGATCAGACTGCGTCTCCGCCAGCAGAATGCCGTCGGTCATCAGCTTGATACGACTGCTCTTCCTGCTCTGATCGCTGAAGCGAATCTTGAAGCCCACCAGACTGCCCAGTTCTGTATGCAGCTCTTCGGCGATACGGGAAGCCACCGCACGGGCCGCAATACGTCGTGGCTGAGTGTGACCGATCTTCTGTTTCTCTCCACGGCCGATGGAGAGACAGATCTTTGGTAGCTGGGTGGTCTTGCCCGAACCGGTCTCACCACAGAGGATGGTCACCTGATTTTCAGCAATGGTTCTGGCGATCTCCTCCCGCCGCTGGTTGATCGGCAGAGTCTCGTCGAAGTTTATGGTGCTTGCATTGAATGTCATGGAAGCAGCTCGATAACCCATTTAGGAAGAGGTTGGTGGGTGGTACAGATCCCTTTGCGCAGGGTTGCAACTTGCTGGAACGGATTGTCTGCGCTGGAGTTGTCCAGAATGCGTACGTGGTCGCAGAGTGGGAGTGCCGCCTTGATCTGCTGCAGTACTCTGGGAATACGGCTCGCTATCTTCTCTTCAGGTACATTGTGTCCCCCCTCACCGACTCGCTGTGCAACACGAGCCTGATTCAGCGCGACCTCATTCAAGTGGATAAAGACCAGTACTACCTCATATCCCAATGCCTTTGCCTCCGCAACAAAGTCCACCTTTGAGGGGTGTGAGAAGACTGTCTCGAAGCAGAAGCTGCGCCCCTCGGTGATCATTTGGGTGCGCAGAGTGGCGGCAATCTGTGCGGCATCATAGCTATGGGCTTCGGGGGCTTCCGGGTAGAGTTCACGAGCAAGAATGTCGGCATTGATAAAGGGAAGTCCCAATGGAGCCAGTTGTGTGCGGTAAAAGGTGCTTTTTCCGGCACCGTTGCCACCTGCCAGCACCCAGAGTTGTCTCTTTTCTGCCTTCACGCTTAATCAAATTTGGCGGGGGTAAATTGCCCGTTCCGAAATTGTCCTACCGTGATGGTTCCCTCTGGGGTGATCTGCTCCAGATAGCCGGGATGGGCGGTAGAGGCCTGATAGCGCAGTACGTTTCCGGTTACCGCTTCACTCAATGTTCCTTGTTGGCGTTGCTGTTCCAATGAGTCGAAGAGTGCGTCGGGATCAACCGTTTGACCATAGATGGGTTCGACTTGTACTCGTGCAAGGCCGGAGATCACCGAGAGCAAGCTGTCTGGATCCAGCACTGATGAGACCCTTCGCCCCAGATCGGCCCAGTACTCCACCTGTTCAGCGGTACTGCGATGAAAGCGTTCACCGGTTTGGGTGGCGGCCTCCATCAGGCTCTGTTGCAGTCGAATCGGGGATGCGGCTTTTGCCATGATCAGCTCCATTCAGTGGTTGAATGGATAGATTGTAGCAAATTGCTACATTTTTGGCTAAGGAAGGTTGTTTTGAGGGACTTCAGCCAGGTGCAGCGTCGAAGTGGGAAATGCGATCTTGGCACCTACCTCATCAGTGCAATCAGGACGACGGCGAAGATCTGGAAGACCCAATGGGGATTCTCCTGCAGGGTAGGTAGTTATTCAAGCATGGGGAAAGTATACCGCTGGAATTGAAGGCAATCCAAAAGTGGGTTGAAAGCACAACGTTGGTGCGTTTAACTATCGCACTGCACCGCAATGGTTCGTTCAGGTGCTCTTTTCTGTGTGTTTTTTGGTTAAGTGGTTGAAAATGCATCATGGTACGGTTGTTGCTCTCCTCTTGCATCAATGCGGGGCATCACCGCCCTGTACTGCATCATGATTGAACGGAGCAGGTATTTAAGCTGCTCGATAAATTGGAGATGAATAACAATGAAAATGGTTACTGCGATCATCAAGCCCTTCAAGCTGGATGATGTGAGAGAGGCGCTTTCCGAGATCGGGGTCAACGGCGTTACCGTTACCGAGGTCAAGGGGTTTGGTCGTCAGAAGGGACACACTGAGCTCTATCGTGGTGCAGAGTATGTGGTCGACTTCCTTCCCAAGGTAAAGCTGGAGATCGCGATCTCGGCCGATCTGCTGGATCGGGTGATTGAGGTGGTCAGTGATGCTGCCAACACTGGCAAGATTGGTGATGGCAAGATCTTTGTCACCAATCTGGAAGAGGTGATCCGTATCCGTACCGGAGAGTCGGGCATAGAGGCGATCTAACCCTCTTCACCCTGATGGCGCACGAACCAGCGTCGTCAGGGCTAGTTGTTTCCTTTACACACAGAAAAGAGAACTTGAACGATGCGCAATCGAATGATTGGAAAGAGCGCAGTGGCCCTGCTGGCCCTGCTTCCTGGACTGGCCATGGCGGAAGAGGCGACCCTCAATGGGGCCAACACCGCCTGGATCCTCACCTCTACGGCACTGGTGCTGTTCATGACCCTGCCGGGGCTGGCCCTCTTCTATGGTGGCTTGGTACGCACCAAAAATGTGCTTTCGATACTGATGCAGTGCTTTGCCATTGCCGGTATCGCCTCCATCCTCTGGCTGCTGGTAGGCTACAGCATCGCCTTCACTGATGGCAGTGGTGGCTGGATGGGCGGCTTCTCCAATGTGCTGTTTGCCAATATTCAGGAGGGGACCCTGAGTGGTGATCTACCGGAGTCGCTGTTTGCAATCTTCCAGATGACCTTTGCCATCATCACCCCGGCACTGATTATTGGTGGTTTTGCCGAGCGTATGAAATTCTCTTCCGTGCTGCTCTTCTCCGCTATCTGGCTGCTGGTGGTCTATGCACCGATTACCCACTGGGTTTGGGGTGGTGGCTGGTTGGGTGAGATGGGGCTACTTGATTTTGCCGGGGGGACAGTGGTGCACATTACGGCGGGTGTGGCGGCACTGGTTGCAGCCATTGTATTGGGGCCACGCAAGGGCTTCGGTACTACCGCGATGCCGCCACACAACATGACCATGACCGTGACCGGTGCCGGTATGCTCTGGGTTGGCTGGTTCGGCTTTAATGGTGGTAGTGCGCTGGCGGCCAATGGTGATGCGGCGATGGCGATTCTGGTCACCCACATCTCCGCCTCTGCCGGGGCGGTCACCTGGATGTTCTATGAGTGGAAGAAGTTTGGTATGCCAACTGCACTGGGTACTGTCACCGGTATGGTGGCAGGATTGGGTACCATCACCCCGGCCTCTGGTTTTGTTGGGCCTGCTGGTGCGCTGATCATCGGCGTGGCAGCGGGTGCAGTCTGCTTCAACATGGTGATTCTGGTGAAGAAGGTGTGGAAGATTGATGACTCCCTGGATGTCTTCCCGGTCCATGGGGTGGGTGGCATTCTGGGTACCTTCCTCGCCGGTATCTTCGCCTCGGATCAGCTCGGTGTCTTCAGTGGTCAGGGATTGGCTGAAGGGGTTACTGTGGCTGATCAGGTCTGGGTACAGACGGTGGGCATCATTGCGACGGGTCTCTACACTGCAGTGGCGACCTGGGGCATTCTCAAGGTGGTGGCGATGATGACCGATGGTCTGCGTGTGACTACGGATGAAGAGACTGAAGGGCTCGATATCATCTCCCACGAGGAGCGTGGTTACGACCTGTAAACAGAGATTGTTAATGTCGAAAAAAGGGGATGGCAGTGGTGCCATCCCCTTTTTTTGTTGTGACACAATCACATCCTGTTGGTGGGGAAGCTGTAGTACACTCGGAGGCAGTTATAGGTCAAGGAATGGCACAGGCCCTCGCGGTTCGGGTCGATTTTTTGCAGAAAAGGGTAGCAGAGCGCAGTTTCATGAATGATATCCGGGTAATGGTCGTCGATGACTCCAGAGCGATGCTGGGAGTGATGGAAGAGACCCTTAGAGAGGCGGAAGTGGCGCTCTGTCATTCTGCACTCTCCGGTATTGAGGCGCTCTCCATCATCCGTCAGGACTCACTCGGTTATGATCTGATGTTCATCGATCTCAACATGCCTGGCATGGATGGGATGGAGCTGATCCGTGAGCTGGGGGCGATCCGCTATCAGGGTGGGGTGGTGATCCTTTCGGCGATGGACCCCAAGATCCTCAAGCTGGCCGAGGATGTGACCAAGCGGCACAGGGTACGACTGCTCGGTTGTATCAGCAAACCGATCACTCCCAAAGAGCTCAATGTGGTGCTGAAAAAGGCAGAGACCATGAGTGCGCTCTACGAGAAGCGGATGAAGGTGCTGACCGAAGGGCAGATCAAGGACTTTATTGCTGCGCACCAGGTGGTCCCCTACTATCAGCCCAAGGTGTCCAATGAGACTGGGCTGGTGATGGGGCTGGAGGTGTTGGCGCGAATTACCGATCCTCACCAGATCGATGAGGTGGTTCCGGCACAGTTTATCCCGGTGGCAGAGGAGGTGGGTCTGGTGGAGAAGATCACCTTCCAGCTCTTCGATCAGGCGCTGGAGGATCTGCCGCAGTTGATCGATGAGTTTGGGCCACAGTGCCGGGTCTCGATCAATATCTCTCCCGCCTCACTCAACAAGAGTCAGCTACCCGAGGTGCTGGCCGAGCGAGTACGGCTGAGGGGCTTTTCTCCACAGGATGTGATGCTGGAGGTGACTGAAGGGCAGGCGCTGGAGCATGCGGTGCAGTTGGAGACACTGAACCGGCTGCGTATCAAGGGATTTGGGGTGGCGCTGGATGACTTTGGTATCGGCTTTACCAATATTCAGCAACTCAAGGGGCTCCCCTTTACCGAGGTGAAGCTGGATCGTAGTCTGGTCTACAACATCGCCTCGGATCACCTCTCGCAGGTGGTGGCTCACTCCCTGTTTGATATCTTTGGTGAGCTGGATGTTGATATCGTCACCGAAGGGGTGGAGCGGGATGAGGACCTCAACTACCTCAATGCACTGTCGATTCCGCTGCAGTTACAGGGGTACATGGTTTCCAAGCCAAAACCGCTGGATGAGATCTGTCGCTGGCACCATAGCTGGAGGCGGCTGGTGGAGGAGCAGGAGGGGGCCTGATAGTGCAGGAGGTTAGCGCGAGCGCTTCTTGTCAGCATATATCTCCCGATCCGCAATCTTCTGGTTGCTCTCCAGGTCGTAGACCGTAACGCTGATATTGGCACCGATATGGAGCAGTTCGTCATTACGCTCAATCCTTTCCGCTAATGGTAAACCAATCGATAGGGGATGGAAAAAGTGCCGTAACGGAAGGCTACCGCTGCGGTGATGGAGGACTCTGGATGGTTCTTTACCGGGAATGGGGGCGAATGGTGGCATTGGCTCCAGAAGAGCTGCGGTTGATTGAATCAACCCAGGTGTTGAGAAAGTTGGCCAGGTTGCTGGCGTTATCGCCACAATAACGCTCATTGTAATCCTCGCAGGAGGTGACCTGAGTCTGATCGGGGCAGATCTGGTTATTGTTGTCTGCACAGAATTCGACGGCTGCCTGCTCACATTTACAGTGGCCGACCGAAGTGAAGTCGTAGTCGAGTCGCCCCTGTACGCAGGTCTGCTGCACCTTGCAGTTGCCGTTTTCTTCGGTGCACCAGATCGACTGGCAGTAGCTGTAGGCATCATCCAGTCGCTTTCTGGGTGTGTTGTTGTCTCCCATTTTTGCGACATACTCCTTCACGGCACAGGCGCTGACCAGATCGAGCAGTTCATCACTCACCAGCGCATCATCACTATACTGCTGCTTGCTGTGATGCTTTCTTGGGGTAGGTTTGGTGGCGGTTGAGGTGGGATGAATCTTCTCCTGTGCGGCATTAAAGGCATCATAGTACTGCTTGTTCACATCCCAGGTGCCGGTGAAGGAGCAGGAGGGGCCATTCGATTTGTTGGAGTAGACCTTCTTGCTGTTGTCACCGGGGCAAACCTGATAGGTGGTCACATCGGGGTGGTTGGTGGCGATCCACGGGATCGGTTGGCTCTGGCCGGGCAGGGTGAAGATGTCGTGGTCCCCGGTTTTGACCGTCTTGCCAATGATTTTGCCCCATACATCATGGGCGGCACTGCCGGAGACCACCAGAGGAATGGCCGAGTTGGATGCAGGTGCTCCCGGTGGGGCGGTGGCAAGGTTCAGCATCGCGTTGTCAAAATCGGTGAAGAACTTTGTGGTGTTGGCAATTGGTGTGCCCATACCGCTGCCGGGTGCGGCAATCGGGTGGGTATCGACAATGGTCTCGTAGAGTGCGGTATCTTTTTGATCGATACCGACACGGGTCAGTACCGAACTCCAGCGATCCATGGTGAAGTTCTTCAAGTAATCGGTGGCGCAGAGAGAGTCGGCCGGTGGATAGTTCAGCAGCATCACCGACTTCTGGTTTACAACGGGTAGCCCCAGTGGCAGGTAGAAGGCCCATGGATCCTGGTAGAGCTTGCCATCGTTGTAGTTCGACTTCATCTGTGTCTCTTTTGGATTCCAGTACCAGGTATTAGGATCATTCACCGCGTTGACCACGCCCTGTAGCCCCAGCTCCGCATTGGCAACAAACTGCGGCATCACCGTGGCATAGCCAGCTGCCGCTTCAGTGGTGTCGCTGATGGTAACGGTCACCTGCTGATCGCTTACCTTGTTGACACTGACATCCCGGTAGGGGATCTGGTCCCGATCCAGTGAGCTTTTGGTAAAGCGGATGATGGAGTCCTCCAGCGTCTGCGGGAAGTTGTCCTGCATAGGGTAGAACGGCGGCAGCCCCTTGTTGAAGGTGGCGTTGATGGGATCTTCTGCGTTGGGGAAGAAGTGTTTCAGGTCGTCACTCTTCAGCGTGTAGCTACAGCTGAGTGGTGTGCCGCTGCAGGGGGAATTGTTTTCGGTAGCGATGGCAGCGGTGCTGATAACGGTAAAAAGTGTGAGGCTGCTCAGAATGGTAAGGCTGCGGTAATCTCTGTTGGGCATGCTGCTCTCCTCAAACGATTTCTGGGGGTATACTGAAGGTGCTTGGAAGAGCCAAGCGTATGCTCAAATAGAAAATGTGACAATTTAAGAAATTGTGTAGAGGGGGGCTTTAGCAGTCGGATGTGTAGGTTTTTGTAGGGAGAATGCCGATATCTGCAGTAAAATAAGGAAACGCTAAAACATTGAAGCATGTGCTGTCTGCCTGGATGGTGACTGTGACTCTTCTGGGAGGGGGAGCAGTAATCAAGGTATCCATACAGTTTGGTTCATTGTTGAAGGGAGTGATATGTGACATGAAAAATGGCCCAACAGTATTGGTGGTAGATGATGAAGAGGCGGTAAGAAGGGTCCTGGTTACCCTGTTACAGCTTGAACAGTGTGATGTTGTTGCTGTTGCGAGTAATGGCAAGGAGGCGCTGCAGCTCTACCAGCAACACAAGCCAGAGATCACCCTGCTTGATATTGCCATGCCTGGGATGGATGGTATTGACGTCCTGCGTGAAATACGGGCGCAGGATGAGAACTCCTATATATCGATGGTTACAGCGGATGCCTCGATCGAGACCATTCGCGAGGCCTCTACGCTCGGGGTCTCGGGTTATCTGGTCAAGCCCATCGTTCCCAACAAGATACAGGCGATCCTGAAAAACTTTGAGCGCGTTCAGGCCAAGATGGGCGGGCTCTCCGGCGCATCGGCCATCCCTCAGCAGAAGAAGACCTTTTACCCCTCGGATCAGGAGTTCCAGGTCGCCCATGCTCTGGTTGACAGCATCAACTTCCCAGCCATTCCAGAAGCGGTTCTGGCGCTGCAGGAAGAGCTGATGGCTGAAGATCTGGATGTGGATCGCATTTCCGAGGTCATCTCCAGTGATATCAAACTTTCTGGCCTGCTCCTTCGACTGGTCAATTCCGCCGCTTACGGGCTCAAACAGAAGATCAGCTCAATACCGCATGCCGTGGTAGTGCTGGGGCTGGAGGCCTTGAAGGGGGTTCTGCTCGCCTCTGCACTGAGAAGTACGCTGGGAGAGGAGAGTGAGTTTGACCGGGACTACTGGAGTCAGGCCAATCTGACCGCAACCGTGTGTGGCTCCATCGCCAAGAAAGTGATGGGGGTTACCCCCGAGGATGCTTTCCTTGCGGGGCTGTTCCAGGATGCGGGTGGGCTGATCTTCCATCGGAAGTTCACAAGGTATCAAGAGCTCTACTGCTACTCGCACTCCATTCCGGCCACCCTGCTCGAATACGAGCGCAAGCTGTTCAAGACGACCCATCTGGCCGTCAGCTATATGTTGGCCAGAAAGTGGGAGCTGCCGGATCAGATCTGCGATGCCATCCTGTTGTCACACAACCTCGACTACTCCAGCTTTGATGAGAGCGAAGTGGTCGATCTGCAGGCGCTGGTCTCCATCCTCAAGGTTGGGAATTACATTGTTGGAAAGCGCATGTACAGCGAGATCAAGGTGAAGAGTGAAGGGATCAGTGTGCATAATGATGCGATTGAAGAACTGATGATTGAGGATGAGATGCTGATCGATTCCGAGCGCCTCATCGATCAGGTCTTTCTTGAGACTTCAGCATAGCGCCATTGACTGCGGAGCTTGATTGGAGGGGGGGGTTATTTATTCAACCGAAAACTTCATGCAATACATCTGGACGGAGTTTCGCGATTTGAATAAGTGACATTGCTGCACGACTTGGCTTTCTCCGCCCCTGCTCCCAGTCTTGTAAAGTGCGGACTGAAACACCCAGTAACTCCGCAAAACGAGACTGAGATAATCCAGTTTTTTGGCGAGCCTCAACAACAGGGGAAAGCTCAACTGTTTCCATACCGCCTATATTGCCTTTTTTTATGTCGCGAACAGCCTCTAATGTTTCCTGCCATACATCCCTTTCAGAATCACGCTCAATAAGATCTTTTTCATTCATAGCCATCTATTAGCTCCTCTTTCAGTGCCTTGAGGACATGGGCAGGAATATTTTCTTTATTAGACTTGGCATAAATTGTAAGTAACCAAATCAATCACTTTGGTATGTGCTGATAAATAGATAATTCGTATACCACCTCTTTTCCCTTGCCCTTTACGTGACCACCTTACTTTCCGAATGCCGCCTGAGCTTGGGACGATATCCCCAGCATCTGGATTCTCTGCTATCCATGCTGAAAATTCTCCACGCTCATCTTCAGACTAACCCGCATATTTCATAGTTCATTCTCAAACCCTCAATTTTCCGGCGCGTGCTCATCGGCCACCTGATTTGGATGCGATCTGCTGACTGAATCCGCAATCTCGCTGATTGCAGGCGCAACTTCCCCTTACCCCATTGTTTATAACGTGCCGGGGCAGCACTGAGTTAGGGTTATCCCGGTTGAGCTTGTAGTTGATAAGCCACCGATTGGAAGAGTTCCTTGTACGGGTGTTAACGCTGGAGCAAGAGCGCAGCTATTCGCCGCATCCCATTAGTTGA
>CAYFOU010000039.1:0-17383 GCA_964344805.1 uncultured Piscirickettsiaceae bacterium
TGAGGAGTCTGCCTTTTCTCTACTTGATTTGCGAGTGGTTTGCAGGATTTAGGTGTGAAGACAAAACAGAAACACCAACTCCTGCTCATGCAGGTACTGATCGGACTAAGGAGGATAGAACCACCACCGATATAGAGCAAACCAAGTCCCTATAAAACAGATCCTGCAGGAGAGGTGCGCCTTGAATCAGGGCAGCACCCGAAAAATGAGCATCTATCGTCTAAATTGACCTGTACTGCGGGGCGGAGAGGCGCTGGACACCTTGAGTAGTGATCATTTTTTGGCCATTTCAGGTGGCCGGGCACCAGATGACAGTTCTATGTTCGGATTTGGGGGGTAGCCTCTGTTTGACACTGTCCCGCTTGTTGGATAGTGTGAGTGAAAAACCGATAAAAATATAAAAGGCACCTCTGAAAAAGTCCTTTTCCAGCAATTACTGCGTCTAGAGGCACCTTAAAATTATTACTATAAATTGCGTATTAAATTGTGCATTGGGTTGTGTTGAGGGAGACCTCGGGGGAGTGAAAATCAGATGAAAGAGAATTTGCCGCTAACCGACCGGGTGTATGAGGTGCGGCCAGACCAAATCCTCAATTCCAAAACAGATCTGAAGGGTGTCATTGTCGATGCCAGTCGGGACTTTGTCGAGGTAAGTGGCTTCAATAAAGAGGAGCTGCTCTACTCTGCACACAATATCAATCGTCATCCGGATGTCCCCTCGGTGGTGTTCGAGGATCTGTGGAATACGATCCAGCAGGGCAAAACCTGGAATCAGGTGGTCAAGAACCGGCGCAAGAACGGGGATGCCTACTATGTGGTGGCCAACGTCTCCCCCTACTACAACAGTGAGGGCAAGCATGTAGGCTATCTTTCGGTACGTACCCCGGCCACCAAGGAGCAGGTTGCGACCATTGATGGGGTCTATAAACAGATAGCCGAGGGCAAGCTGGTGATCCGTGAGGGGGTGGTGATGACCCGCATGGAAGATCGGCTGCGTCGCCTCAATCCGATGACCCGTGTGGGGATCAGCGCCAAGCTGGGGGGGATCTTCCTGCTGACGATGCTGGGTGTATTGGGGATGTTGAGCTGGATTCGTACCATCCCGGAGGATAGTCCACTACTCTGGGTCCCCTACATTGTGGTGATGGTGGGCACCTTCCTGGTGTGGCTGGCTTCGCGTCAGCAGATCATCCGGCCGATGCAACATATCCATGAGACGATTCTCAAGGCGACCAATGAGCACAGCCTCAGTCCGCGCATCAAGCTCTATCGAGAGGATGAGTTCGGGCAGATTGCCGAGGCCTACAACTCGATGATGCAGATCATGCAGTCGAGTATCAGTGAGACCAACGATGTGACCAAGATGACGGCGGCCGGTTACTTTGATCGTCGCATTGCGATTGAGATGCATGGGGATTTCAGCATCCTCAAGGAGACCATCAACGAGACCATTCACAAGAACTTCCGCTCCATCAACTCGCTATACAAGGTGTTGATCGGGCTGGCGCAGGGTAACTTTTCCACCGACTTTGATCTGGCCGCAGAGGGAGATTTCCAGGTCATGCTGGATACCGCAAGAGAGGCGATTCAGTCGCTCTCCTTTGCCCATAACGAGATCAATGATGTGGTCCACCGGATGGCAGAGGGAGACTTCAGTGGACGCATCTCCGCCACACTGGAGGGGGAGTTCTCCCGCCTGAGAGAAAATATCAACCAGAGCCTGCAGCAGTTGGAGGAGGGGGTGAACAATATTACCCACACCGCCAACCTGCAGGCAGAGGGTAAGCTCTACGCCCGTATTGAAGGGGAGTATCAGGGGCAGCTGGCTGCCCTGCAGAGTACCCTCAACCGCTCTACCGAACAGATTACCCAGATGGTGCATGAGATCCAGAACAGCTCGACTACCCTCTCTACCCATGCCGAGCGGGTCTCCAGTGCAGGTAATCAGCTGGCTCATCTGACCCAGCAGCAGGCTGCCTCGGTCGAGGAGACGGTGGCCAGTATGGAGGAGATGGCCTCCAGTGTAGAGCACAGTACCGAGCACTCGGGGCATGCCGCAGAGCTGGCCAGTGAGGCGAGCCAGAAGACCGCAGTGGGCAGTAAAATCATGCATCGTGCTACCGGTTCGATGGGCAAGATCTCCAGCGCCTCGGACCAGATCGGCGAGATTATCACGGTGATTGACAGCATCGCCTTCCAGACCAATCTGCTGGCGCTCAATGCGGCGGTTGAGGCGGCCCGTGCCGGTGAGCAGGGGCGTGGATTTGCGGTGGTGGCCGGTGAGGTGCGTGCACTGGCTCAACGCAGTGCCGATGCCGCCAAGCAGATCAAGGAGCTGATTGAGCGCACCCTGGAGCAGGTCAATCATGGTGTGAATGAGGTCAACCAGCTGGGGGATTCACTGGATGAGATCAAGGAGTCGGTTGACAAGGTCAACATGATCGTCTCCGAAATCAGTACCAACAGTCGTGAGCAGCGGGAGGGGATTACCCAGGTCAACCGGGCGATGCAGCAGATTGACAGTGCCACCCAGCGCAATGCGGAGCAGGTGGAGCAGAGTGCCCATGATAGCCAGATCCTCGATCAGCAATCCAAGCGCCTCAATGAGATGATGGCCCGCTTCCAGCTTAGGGGCTAAACCATTTGAGCAACGCACTGCTGTCAATCACTGACCAACTGGATCAGATTGAGGATAACCATCGATTTCTGGCGATTGATGATGATCTGGCGGTACTCGATTACTATCAGGAGATCTTTCAGCCGCGTGGAGTCAAGAGTCGGGATATCTGGGAGGCCTTTGTTGCGGTGGTTGGAGAGCAGCAGGACGAGGGGGATGAGGAGAGCCACTTTGACCTGACCACGGCCCACAGTGGAGAGAAGGGGGTGAAGCTGGCGAAGCAGGCGCTGGCAGAGCAGCAGCCGTTTACCGTGGCCTTGATCGATATGCGCATGCCGGGGGGGATGGATGGGTTGCAGACGGCGCAGAAGCTGCGTGAGCTGGATCCGAGAATCATGGTGGTGATTGTGACGGCCTACTCCGACCATCAGATTGATGAGATTCAGAAGCAACTGATTCGTGATGTGCTTTTCCTCAACAAGCCGCTCTCCAGTGATGAGGCGATCCAGACGGTGCGGATGCTCAATCGTAACTGGAAGGAGCGGGAGAAGAACAAGGTGATGGAGATGCAGATGGTGAGCCATGCGAAGATGGCGGCACTGGGCAATATGGCGGTACGCATTGGTCATGAGATCAACCAGCCGCTCTCCTACATCAACGGTATGTTGCAGCTGCAGAAGATGGAGCTGCAGGGTGACAAGGCTCTGGACCCTGAACAGATGATCAGTGAGGTGGATCTGGCGCTGGAGCAGACGGTGCGGATCAAGGAGATCATCAACAGCCTGCGAGTCTTCGCCCATCCCGACAGGAGTCGGCGAGGGGCGGTTGGGCTGCAGCAGGCGGTAGACCATGTACGCCGTATTTTTACCGGTCCACTGGAGGCACAGCATATCACCTTCAATGTGGATATTCCCGAGGGGTTGCCGCCTCTCTGCGCCAATGCCTCGCAGTTTCAGCGTATTCTGACCAACCTCACCAGCAATGCCATTGATGCCTTGATTGACTACAAGCAGCAGGCGGAGCTGGGATGGAGGCCGGAGATTGTTCTGCAGGCCCGCTTTATGGAGGAGCGGGAGCAGGTGGAGCTGGTGTTCAGGGATAATGGGTCGGGGATTCCGGAAGATCTGCAGAGCCGCATGTTCGACCCCTTTGTTACCACCAAAGAGCCAGGCAGGGGGACTGGGCTTGGGCTTTCCGAGATTCATGGTATGCTCAAGGAGCACGAAGCGACAGTGGAGTATCGGCCTGACCCGCAGCAGCATGGAGCCCGGTTTGTGATCCACTTCCCTATTCAACAAGGAGAAGGAGTAGAAGATGAGTAAGCTGGCCAAGGTTCTGATTGTTGATGATGAAGAGGTGATCCATAAGCTCTTCAACAAGATGCTCCCCAGTGAGCAGTATCAACTCATCTTCTCGACCAATGGGGAAGATGGGTTGGCCCAGTTCAAGAGCCAGCAGCCTGATGTGGTCATCCTTGACTACCGCATGCTGGGGGCAACCGGAGATGAGTTCATGGAGCGGCTGACCGATGTCGAACTGGCAAAAACCTCGATCATCATGATCTCTGGTCATGCGGTTCCAGATATTGACCTCTCCGAGCGTAACCGGCGCAAACTCTTCGCCTATTTCGAGAAGCCTTTCTTCGAGATGGGCAAGCTCAAGGAGACCATCGAGCGCGCGGCCAATATGCACCGCTGATGTGGTACTTCTGACCACGCACTAACTCATCGGCGTTATCCGTTTTCTCTATCCGTCGCATAGATACCCTTTTCCCTACTTCAGGTTCCATATTGCTGGTACGAGCGATAAAATGCCAAGTTTTATTCAGGGAATCGGAGCAGAATAGGATGGCACTACATAACACGGATGATCTGCGCATTCGCGAGATGCAGGAGGTGGATGCACCGGAGGTGGTACACCACAAGCACCGGATTACAGAGGTTGCCGCAGAGACGGTCTGGGATAGTCGCAATGCCATCCACAATATGCTGCAGGGTGAGGATGATCGCCTGCTGGTGGTGGTCGGCCCCTGTTCGATCCATGATGTCACTGCCGCCAAGGAGTATGCCGATCGCTTGAAGCCGCTGCTGGAGCAGTACAGGGAGGATCTGCTGGTGGTGATGCGGGTCTACTTCGAGAAGCCGCGTACCCGTATCGGCTGGAAGGGGTTGATCAATGATCCCGATCTGGATCAGAGCTTCCAGATCAACAAGGGGGTCAGCCTGGCGCGTGAGGTGCTGCTGGAGATCAATGATCGCGGCGTACCGGCGGCGACCGAATTCCTTGATCTGATCACTCCGCAATACATTGCAGACCTGATCAGCTGGGGGGCGATTGGTGCTCGCACCACCGAGAGTCAGGTACATCGCGAGCTCGCCTCCGGCCTCTCCTGTCCGGTGGGGTTCAAGAATGGTACCGATGGCAAGTTGCAGATTGCGATTGACGGCATCTGGGCGGCCTCGAAGCCACACCACTTCCTCTCGGTCACCAAGCAGGGCCACTCGGCGATCTTCTCCACCAATGGCAATGAGGATTGCCACGTCATTCTGCGTGGTGGGGATGGTCGTCCCAACTACGACTCCGAGAGTGTGCGTGATGCGGTCAAGAGTATTGAGGAGGCAGAGCAGAATCCACGACTGATGATCGATCTGAGCCACGCCAACAGCCGCAAGGACTACAAGCGTCAGGTTGAGGTGGGAGGCGATGTGGCCCACCAGATTCGCAGTGGCAATGAAAATATCATGGGAGTGATGATCGAGAGCCATCTGATAGAGGGGCGCCAGAATCTGAAAGATCCTGCCGATCTCACCTATGGGCAGAGCATCACCGATGCCTGTATCGGTTGGGATGCCACCGCAGGGTTGCTGGAGGTGTTTGCCGATGCGGTACGCAAGCGCCGTGAGAGCAAAGAGAACTAAATGATCAGGCAGCTGCTGATCTGGTTGGTGCGGGGCTACCAGATTGTGTTGAGCCCCTGGATCGGACAGAGCTGCCGTTTCAACCCCACCTGTTCCAACTATGCGATCGATGCCTTGAAGGAGTATGGGGCGTTGCGCGGCACCTGGATGGCGATCCGCCGCATTGGGCGTTGCCACCCTTGGCATGAGGGGGGAGATGATCCGGTTCCCCCAAGGAACAAATAGGGGGAGTTACCATGTACCGCCTGCTTCATCTGTTTCGCACCTCGATCGGTCGCAAGTTGATGATGGCGTTAACCGGAGCGGTACTGCTGTTGTTTGTGATCGGCCATCTGGC
The DNA here is from genome assembly GCA_964344805.1 of uncultured Piscirickettsiaceae bacterium. GTDB lineage: Bacteria > Pseudomonadota > Gammaproteobacteria > Thiopontia. The sequence continues at coordinate 5,873 of CAYFOU010000039.1, forward strand.
TGGCAATATGACCATCTTTGTCGGCCCCTCGGTACTCAACAGCTATGCCCACTGGCTGCAGCACAGTGTGATGCTATGGCCCTTTCGTATCCTGATGTTGTTGATGGTGGGACTTCATATTGTGCTGGGGCTGGAGCTGGCGCGAGAGAATCGTAATGCCGCTGCCGGAGGCAGTCACTATCCGGGATGGTTCCGGCACTATGTGGCCGATCACCATATGCTCTGGAGCGGGGTGGCGGTACTGCTGTTCCTGGTTTTTCATATCGCTCATCTCACGCTGGGTGGAGGCATGGGAGCGCTCTTTACTCTGCTCGATGAGAACGGCATGCTGGATGTTTATCGCCGAGTGGTGAGTGGTTTCCAGCAGCCGATGATTGTCCTCTTCTATGGTCTCTCCATGCTGATGGTAGGGCTCCATCTGCACCATGTGGTGCGAGGGCTGTTCCAGACCCTCGGCTTCTACCATGAGAACTGGATCGTACTGCTGGAGCGGCTCTCTCTGGCGGTTACTGTAGTGGTAGTGACCGGCTTCCTCTCGATTCCATTGGCAGTCTGGGCAGGAGTGTTACAGTGATCGATGCACGGATTCCCGAGGGGCCATTGGAGCAGAAGTGGGAGAACTGTCTCGATAGCCTGAAGCTGATCAGCCCCAACAACAAGCGCAAGTACAAGGTGCTGGTGGTGGGGACCGGGCTGGCCGGGGCCTCGGCTGCAGCGACGATGGCGGAGCTGGGGTACCGGGTCGAGAGCTTTACCTTCCATGATTCTCCGCGCCGTGCCCACTCGGTGGCGGCACAGGGGGGGATCAATGCGGCGAAGAACTATCGGGGGGATGGAGACAGTATCCACCGCCTCTTCTACGACACCATCAAGGGGGGTGACTTCCGCTCCCGTGAGGCCAATGTCTATCGACTGGCCCAGATCAGTAACCAGATCATCGACCAGTGTGTGGCGCAGGGGGTCCCCTTTGCCCGTGAATATGGAGGGTTGCTCGATAACCGCTCGTTTGGTGGGGCGCTGGTCTCTCGCACCTTCTATGCGCGTGGGCAGACCGGGCAGCAACTGCTGCTGGGGGCCTATGGTGCGCTCAATCGGCAGATCCACGCCGGGCAGATTGTGCTGCACACTCGCAACGAGATGGTTGATCTGGTGGTCGACAATGGGGTGGCGCGGGGCATCATCACCCGTGATCTGGTCACTGGAGAGATTGAGCGCCACTGGGGCGATGCGGTGGTGCTGGCTACCGGGGGGTACAGCAATGTCTTCTATCTCTCGACCAATGCGGCCACCTGCAATGTCACCGCCACTTGGCGCGCCTACAAACGGGGGGCGCTGTTCGCCAACCCCAGCTTTACCCAGATCCACCCCACCTGTATCCCGATGAGCCATGAAGGGCAGTCGAAGTTGACGCTGATGTCGGAGTCGCTGCGCAACCATGGGCGCATCTGGGTGCCGAAGCAGGTCAATGACCGGCGTCCACCGGAGCAGATTCCAGAGGCGGAGCGTGACTACTTTCTGGAGCGCAAGTATCCCGCCTACGGCAATCTCTCCCCGCGAGATATCTCCTCGCGTGCAGTCAAAGAGGTGTGTGACGAGGGGCGTGGTGTTGGTGAGATGGGACGCAGTGTCTATCTCGATTTTGGTGAGGCGATTGAGCGGCTGGGGATGGAGCAGATTGTGGCCCATTACGGCAACCTGTTCGAGATGTACCACCACATCACCGATGAGAACCCCTACCAGACCCCGATGCGGATCTATCCCGCTCCACACTATACGATGGGGGGGCTCTGGGTTGATTATCATCTGATGAGCAACCTGCCGGGGCTGTTTGTCATTGGTGAGGCCAACTTCTCCGACCATGGGGCCAACCGCCTCGGGGCCAGCGCGCTGATGCAGGGGTTGGCGGATGGTTACTTCATTCTGCCGCAGACCATCGGGGATTATCTGGCCGGGAAGGTTCCGGTCTCATCGGGAGAGAGTGAACCATTTGAGAAGGTGGAATCCGAAAGTCGAACACGTAGTGAGGCGCTGCTTGCACTGGATGGTTCCCGCTCAGTGCGTTCCCTGCATCGAGAGCTGGGTGGGATTCTCTGGAACCACTGCGGCATGTCGCGCACGGCCGCTGGCTTAACAGAGGCGATTGATAAACTGGACAGGCTGAAAGAGACCTTCTGGCAGCAGGGCTATGTTGGGGGTTCTCCCGATACCCTCAACCAAGAGCTGGAGCAGGCGGGGCGAGTGGCCGACTTTATCGAGTTTGGACAGCTGATGTGCCGTGATGCGTTGCAGCGAGAGGAGTCCTGCGGTGCCCACTTCCGCGAGGAGTATCAGGAGCAGGGGGAGGCGGCACGGGATGATGTGCACTTCTCCCATGTGGCGGCTTGGGAGCATCAGGGAGGGAGCGCTCCTCGACTGCACAAGGAGTCGCTGTCGTTCGGTTCGATCCATGCCGGACGGAGGAACTACCAGTGAATTTCACGCTGAAAATCTGGCGACAGCAGGATCGGGAGAGTGATGGGGCGTTTGTTGGCTATTCGGTCGAGGGTATTGGTCCGGATCTCTCCTTTCTGGAGGTGCTGGACCACCTCAATGAGCAGCTGATTGCGTGCAGAGAGCGCCCGGTCGCCTTTGATCATGACTGCCGTGAGGGGATCTGTGGCGCCTGTTCGCTGATCATCAATGGGGTGCCGCACGGGCCGATGGGGGCAACCACCACCTGTCAGCTCTATATGCGCCACTTTGAGGGTGGGGATGAGATTACCGTGGAGCCGTGGCGGGCGGGGCCGTTTCAGGTGATTCAGGATCTGGTGGTTGATCGTACCCCGTTTGACCGTATCCTGCAGGCGGGGGGCTATGTCTCGGTCCATACCGGGGAGGCACCTGATGCCAATACGCTACCGGTCTCGATGGAGGTGGTGAATCGTGCCTTCGAGGCGGCCAACTGCATCGGCTGTGGTGCCTGTGTGGCGGCCTGCCCCAACGCCTCAGCGATGCTCTTTGTCGCTGCCAAGGTGACCCATCTGGCGCTGTTGCCACAGGGGCAGCCGGAGCGGGAGTATCGGGTGGTGAAGATGGTGGAGGCGATGGATGCGGAGGGGTTCGGCAACTGCAGCAACCACTACCGCTGCGCCGATGCCTGTCCCAAGCAGATCCCGCTGGCGCTGATTGCCCGGCTCAATCGGGAGTTTCTGCAGTCTGCCCTGCTGGGGCGGGAGTTTGGTGAGGGGGAACACCATTGTTGTCACCAAGAGTAGCGCTCTTTTGTGTATAACTATTTACCGGTGCCTGTGGCGGATTTCAGGGGGGAGCTGAACAGTTACTTTTGTGTTAATGATTTTAATAACATTACTTAACGAAATTGTTACCCGTCCATTGTTCTCATCCAGCCCCTTTGGCATTATCGGTGGTATCTGTTAAGTGAGGGGGCGGCTGGTGCCCGGTTAGCCTGTCGATGCCCTGATGTATCGACTCAGTGAGTGCATATATGGAAGAGAGTACGACATCTCCACAACATTTCGAATCCTGGCGCGTGCTGACGATCGATGATGATCCTGGCGTGCATGAGACCTATGAGGCGATTCTGGGACAGGAGCGTTCTGCCGGTGATAGCGATGATATCCTCGAGCTGATCAATATGCTGGATAACACCACGTTTAAGGAGACCTTTGAAATTGATCGGGCGGTGAGTGGTGAAGAGGGGTTGGAGAAGGTGCGGCAGGCACTGAAGGAGGATAGCCCCTATGCGGTAATTTTGCTCGATATGCGGATGCCCCCAGGTTGGGATGGACTGCAGACCGCAGAGATGATTCGTACCGTCGACCTTGAGGTGCGTATTGTGCTGATTACTGCCTATATGGACCATGATTTGAAGGATCTGCGTGAGCGCATCGGGATCAATTTCGAATTCCTGAAAAAGCCGGTCGATCCCAATGAACTATTGCAGTTGACCTATTCCCAGGCCCATAACTGGGGCCGCTTTCGCCAGTTGGCGCTGCAGCAGCAGTTGATTGAACACACCTCCAGCCGATTGGATGAGTCCACCGCAGAGCTGGAGCAGTTGAAGAAGGCGATCGATAAGCACGCCATCGTCAGCGCGACCGATGAGAAGGGGATTATCACCTACGTCAATGATCAGTTTTGTGAGGTCACCGGTTATCGCCGTGAGGAGCTAATTGGGCAGGATCACAATACTGTTCAATCAGGTGATTATTCAGATCACTTCTATCAAATGTTGTGGCGCACCATCCGTAGTGGCAAGGTGTGGCGCGGTGAGCTTAAAAACGTGAAGAAGGGGGGGGAAGAGTACTATTGGGTCAAGGTGACCATTGTCCCCTTTGTCGGCAGTAGTGGGGTGGTGACCAAATATATCTCGATACAGACCGACATTACCGAATCCAAGCGTTTTGAGGAGGAGCTGAAACACGCCAATCTGAGCAAGGACAATTTTCTGGCCTCGATGAGTCATGAGTTGCGTACCCCGCTCTCTGCAGTGATTGGAAACTGCCAGTTGATGGCTGAGCGTACCGATAGTCCGGATATGCTGGAGATGATCCGTTCCACCGAGGCGGCGGGTCGTCAGCAGCTCTCTCTGGTCAACGACATCCTTGACATGGCCAAGATTGAGTCGGGTGCGCTCGATATCGAAGAGAAGGCCTATGATCTGGAGGCGATGCTTGGAGAGCTGGAGAATATATTCAAGGGGGACGCGGAGAAGGCGGGGCTGGAGTTCTACGTTGAACAGCAGCAGGATCAGGAGTATCTGATGGTTGGTGATGCCTTCCGTATCGAGCAGATTCTGGTTCGTCTGGTGAGTAATGCGATCAAGTTTACCGAGGCGGGAACCATCTCCGTGCGCTGCTGGAATGATCAGGAGCACCTCTTTGTCAGCGTACAGGATACCGGTATCGGCATGGCGCCCGAGGTGCAGGAGAGGATCTTCCAGCGCTTCCAGCAGGGGGACTCCTCCATCTCCAGGCGCTTTGGCGGGAGTGGTCTCGGGCTCTATATCTCCTTCAGTCTGGCCAACATGATGGGAGGGTATATCGATGCCTCCAGCCATGAGGGGGGCGGTTCGATCTTCCAGCTGGTGCTGCCCTATCGCCCCAGTGATATTCCGGCTGAACGACTCAATCAGCGGGGTACCGAACATCTGTTCAAGGGGCGGGTACTGGTGGTGGATGACACCCCGGAGATGCAGCTGGTGATCAGCCGGACGCTGGAGGACATGGGGGTGACTGTATTTGTTGCCGAGAATGGCCAGCAGGCGGTTGAGCAGGCCACACGTCGTGAGTTTGATCTGATCCTGATGGATATGCAGATGCCGGTGATGGATGGGATCGAGGCGACCCGTATTCTCAGAGACAGGGGCTCCAATACCCCGATTGTGGCGCTCACCGCCAACGTGATGCAGAAGTATCGTAATCAGTTCTTTGAGGCGGGGAGCAATGACTTCCTCAGTAAACCCATTGATCGTGGTGCGTTGCGCTCGGTGCTGAACCAGTATCTCGAAGTGGATGAGGAGACAGTCGAGATTTCAGAAAACCGGATTGTGATTGATGAGGAGATGGTGGCGCTCTTTATCCAGCGGGTGGAGGAGATTCGTCAGGCGCTGGCGGCTGCCTATGAGCAGGAGCAGTGGGAGGAGGTGCGGGGGCATGCCCATAATATCAAGGGGTTTGGCACCACCTTTGGCCACCCGGAGCTGACCGAGAGCGGTAAAGAGATTTGTGATGCCTATGATATCGAGCATATCGAGTTATTGCCGAAGCTGGTCCGGCATCTGCTGGAGCAGTTGGGGGGTGTGCTGGAGGGGGCTGCCGTTAATCAGCAGTGAGTGGTAAGCTGTAGATGTGACAGGCTATTTTGCCCGGGAGATAAACTTCCCGGTGCCGGTATGGATCTTGATCTCCTCGCCCGGCTCCAGGTATTCCGGTACCTGAACCTCCAGTCCGCTATTGAGGGTGGCCGGTTTGGTACGCCCGGTAGCGGTCGCCCCCTTGATCCCCGGTGCGGTCTCGGTGATGGTGAGGTTGACCGTCTGTGGTAACTCGATGCCGAGAATCTTCTCCTCCGAGAGCAGGGCAATGATGCCGCCTAACCCCTCGGTGATGTAACCGGCCTGGTCGGCCAGCTCCTCGTTGTTGATCTCATACTGGCTGTAATCCTCCAGATCCATGAAGACATAGTGCTCACCATCGTTGTAGGAGTATTGCACGGCCTTGCGCTGGCAGTCTGCCTCCTTCAGCAGGTCATCCCCCTTGTAGGACTCATCCAGCTTCTGACCACTCTGCAGGTTGGTGAAACGTACCTTGTAGAGGGTGGAGGCGCCACGAGAGGTGGGGCTCTTGGCCTCCACGGTCTTTACGCTATGGGGGGCGCCGTTGATCTCGACCACCATTCCCCGCTTCAGTTCGGATGCTTTGGGCATGACAATTTCCTGAATAGTTTGGTTTGGTATGATTATATCGTTTTGTCTGATGTGCCTGTAATGATCTTGCTGGAGGAGAGAAGCCGGTGATCCTGTTAGCCCCATCTCTGTTGATGTTGTCACTATTGCTGCTTTACGGCTGGAGTGAGCCGTTGGGGGCACTGATTTCTGATCACATCAATGCTGAACGTTACTTGCAGATGGGGCTTGAAACCTTGATGTGGTTAACAGCAGCATGGATATTGAAGCGGTTGTTGCAGCTCTCCATCGTGGCGATTCGACGAGAGGCGCCATCAAAGCTGGTGATTGACATCCTCGGTATTCTCTTCTTTGCGCTGGCGATCATGGGAACGATTGCCTTCGTCTTTGATCAGCCGGTGACCGGTCTGCTCGCCACCTCTGGTTTTATGGTGGCGATTGTCGGCTTTGCCCTGCAGGGGATGATCTCCGACCTCTTCTCCGGGCTGGCGCTCAATATCGAACGTCCACTGGAGATTGGGGACTGGATTGAGGTGGATGGGCATGAGGCGGGCAAGGTGGTGGAGATCAACTGGCGTGCTACCCGGCTGGTCACCATCAATGGCGAGAGTGTGGTGGTCCCCAATGGGCTACTCTCGGGCCACAAGTTCATCAACTTCAACAAGCCGGAGCGTCACTTCCGCGTCAACAAGACCCTCTGTGTTGACTACTCGGTGCCGCCAGAGCGGGCGGTGGCGATTCTGATCAATGCGGCCGAGAGCACCGAAGGGGTACTGGATGATCCCAAGCCGGTGGTGTGGATCAAGGAGTGTATTGATCGGGGGGTGCTCTACATCATCCACTTCTGGGTGGCGGACTATCCCAACCAGTTTCCGGTCTCACGGGCGGTGCTGACCAATGCGCTCAACCATCTCAACCATGCCGGTGTCTATCCCTCGATGCCGAAGCGGGATATCGTGATCGAGCATGCTCCGGTACGGCAGATCGTCAAGGATCTGGATACCGATGCACTGCTGCGGCGAACCGACCTGTTTCGCAATCTGGGGGATGTGGTGTTGCTGCAGTTGCTGCAGGTGCTGGAGCCGATGGAGTGGGAGGCCGGGAGTGATGTGGTCAAGGAGGGGGAGGGGGGCAGTTCCCTCTTCATCATTGTGATGGGGCGGCTGGAGGTGACGCAGCAGAATGAAGCGGGAGCGGTGCGCCATCTTGCGGTGTTGTGGCCGGGAATGGTGTTTGGTGAGATGTCGCTACTGACCGGTATGCCACGCAGTGCAACGGTGACGACCATTACCGCGACCACACTGATCGAGGTGAAGAAAGATCATCTGGCTCCGATTCTGCACCAGTTCCCGGAGGTGGCGGATACCTTGAGCGAGATGCAGGCTCAACGCCATGCACACGCCGCCAGCCTGGGCTTTACTGATGAAGAGCAGGCACGCGCCGAGGAGATGGGGGTGGTCGCCTGCCTGAAGGAGAAGATGCTCAGCTTCTTCGGTATCGGTAGTTGATGCGGTATCACCTCTCTCCCGTCAGGGGAGAGAGGTGTTCAAATGCTATTTTGAGATCGGGCGATACTTGATGCGGTGTGGCTGATCGGCCTCGGCACCGAGACGGCGTTTGCGGTCCTTCTCGTAGTCGGCATAGTTGCCCTCGAACCAGACCACCTTGCTGTCGCCCTCAAAGGCGAGCATGTGGGTGGCGATGCGATCGAGGAACCAGCGGTCATGCGAGATCACCACCGCGCAGCCGGGGAAGGAGAGCAGCGCCTCCTCCAGTGCACGCAGGGTTTCCACATCGAGGTCGTTGGTGGGTTCATCGAGCAACAGTACGTTGCCACCGCTCTGCAGCAGCTTGGCGAGGTGGACGCGGTTGCGTTCACCGCCGGAGAGGTCGCCGACCCGTTTCTGCTGATCACCGCCACGGAAGTTGAAGCGCGAGCAGTAGGCGCGGGAGTTGGTCTCGTAGCTGCCGACCCGGAGGATCTCCTGACCATCGGAGATCACCTCCCAGACGGTCTTGTCGGCATCCAGTGCGTCGCGGCTCTGGTCCACATGGGAGAGCTTTACGGTCTCGCCCACCTTCAGCTCACCGCTGTCGGGCTGCTCCTGATCCACCAGCATGCGGAACAGGGTGGTCTTGCCGGCGCCGTTGGCACCGATGATGCCGACGATGCCGCCCGGGGGCAGATTGAAGTCGAGGTCTTCGACCAGCAGGCGGTCGCCAAATCCCTTGGAGATCCCCTTGCCCTCGATCACCAGATCGCCGAGGCGGGGGCCGGGTGGAATGAAGATCTCGTGGGTCTCGTTGCGCTTCTGGCTCTCTTGTGAGGAGAGCTCCTCAAAGCGGGCGATACGCGCCTTGCTCTTGGCGTGACGCCCCTTGGGTGCGGTGCGAATCCACTCCAGCTCCTCCTTCATGGTCTTCTGGCGGGCAGATTCCTGCTTCTCCTCCAGCGCAAGACGGTTCTGTTTCTGCTCCAGCCAGGAGGAGTAGTTGCCCTCCCAGGGGATGCCCTGACCACGGTCCAGCTCCAGAATCCAGCCTGCGACGTTATCGAGGAAGTAGCGGTCATGGGTGATGGCAACGACGGTGCCGGGGAAGTCGTGGAGGAAGCGCTCCAGCCAGGCAATCGATTCGGCATCAAGGTGGTTGGTGGGCTCGTCCAGCAGCAGCATATCGGGGTTGGAGAGCAGCAGGCGGCAGAGTGCGACACGGCGGCGCTCACCGCCGGAGAGTTTGGTCACATCGGCATCCCATGGTGGCAGGCGCAGCGCATCGGCGGCCATCTCCAACTGGCGATCCAGCTCCCAGGCACCGGCGGCATCGATTTTATCTTGCAGCTCCGCCTGTTTTGCCAGTAGTGCATCAAAGTCGGCGTCGGGTTCGGCAAACTGGGCGCTGACGGCATTGAACTCGTCAACCAACCCTTTGGTCTCGGCCAATCCCTCTTCGACATTGCCACGCACATCCTTCTCCGGATCGAGCTGTGGTTCCTGTGGCAGATAGCCGATGTTGATCCCTGCCTGTGGGCGTGCTTCCCCCTCAATCTCGGTATCCAGCCCCGCCATGATCTTCAACAGGGTGGACTTACCGGCACCGTTGAGGCCGAGTACACCGATCTTGGCGCCGGGGAAGAAGGAGAGAGAGATGTTCTTCAGAATTTCACGACCGCCCGGCACCACCTTGCCGACGCGGTTCATGGTGTAGATAAATTGAGCCATTGGGAATGCCTTGTGGTTTATTGCTGTGTGTCGTGGAGAACGCCCAAGCAGGGTGTTGACTGAAGGCGCGTAGTATACCGAATGGATACAAGAAAAGTGCACGTCCTTGTGCAGAGGCCATCATCCTTGATGTGCGAGAAAGTATATTATTAAATGCTAAAATTGTCAAGCACAAAACAAGAGGAATGTCAGATTTTTCTTGTTGGCTTGGGAGAGAGGTAATCGTGAGAGAGTTAAATTCAGCACATAGCCTATAAATGAGCTACCACCAGAATCGGGGGAGTGGCGGTAATTCGAGGCTATGTGCTGAAACCTGAATGCCTGCCCCGGCAGGCCCTGCAAAATACCTTCAAAGTGTCGGTGTGCAGATTAAAGACGATGAGGCGGGAGATAGCTATTTTTGTTTCCGTATATTTCACTTTGTTACAAAATGTTACCTTATTGGGGGATTAACCCCTGTTAGGTAAAAGAGGGGTTGAGTGGATGACACTCTTTATAATAAAATTTATATAATTTATTTTTTACGTAGTGATTAACGCCCCCTTTCTTCATGAGACTGCTGTCAGCACTCATTGCACTCTCTTTTTTCTCTCTTTCGATAGCGCAAGAGAGGCATTGTGCTGTGGTGCTCTCTCATCACCCGGGAGAACCCTGGAGTAGTGAAATCGAACAGGTGCTTGAACGGCAGTTGGCGGGACAGTGTCGTATTGAAAAGTTCTATCTCGATAGCCGAAGGAAGCGCGCTGATAATCTGAGAACGGATCAGGCTCGCCTGCTGGTTGAGCAGCTGTCACAGCAGTTGGAGAGGCTGGATGTGGTGGTTGCGGTAGATGATCAGGCCATTCGCTATCTGGTGGAGCCTTATCAACTGCAGCACAAGGTGCCGGTGGTGTTTTGTGGCATTAATTGGGATGGGGCTGCATACGGTTATCCAGCAGCCAATGTGACCGGCATGGTGGAGGTAGTGCCGGTACCGGTCATTGCCAAGTGGGTCGGTCGGCTGGTGCCGAAGCAGTTGCATGGCGTCTATCTGGCAGATAACAGTGTCATCGAGCAAGAGAATTATGTACGGATTGCCGAGATGCTTGCGCTCTATGGCATCACCTTGACCCCTTCTCTGGTGGAGAGCCAGCTGCAGTGGGAAGAGGCTTTTCAGGCGCATCAGAAAGAGGCCGGATTTGTCTATCTGGGGGGAGTGGGAGGTTTTCAGGGGTGGAATCCGGGGCATGCCCAGCAGTGGGTAGAACAGAACAGCAAGCGACTGACGGTGACCCACGCTGAAGCGATGATGGATTATGCGATGCTCGGTTTTACCCATAGTGCGACTGAGCAGGGGGAATGGGCGGCAGAGTATGTGCAGCAGATTTTGCAGGGACAATTGGCAGGGCAGTTGCCGATTGTCAGCAGTCGTAAATACAACCGCTATCTCAATCAGGCACTGTTGAGCCGCACTGGACTGGAGGTTCCACAAGAGCTGGTCTCTACTGCGGTTGTGTGGGGAGAGGAGAAGTTGGTGTTGAATCGGGCAGAGCAATGCCCCAGTTCTGGATTGCGCAGCTCAATGGTGGAGCGTATTCGTTATCGATTGCCAGTGTCGCAGGATAATTGCCCTAAGGGGTAAGGAGATAGTCTGAGAGGTCATCAGAAGACAGTCTTGGCCTACATCATGAATGCGAAAAAACGGGCAGCATCTCTTCCGCTCAGGTGATTCTCAATGGCAATCTTTTTGATCGCTCCCCACTTTTCTGCCTGAGAAATATAATGGTCTTTGATCCGGTCCCGGTTCTTGCTGGCAATGGTCTCGAACCTGTCGAATATTGAGTAGTTTGTGTAGTACCTAAATCCTGCAAACCACTCGCAAATCAAGTAGAGAAAAGGCAGACT
>CAYFOU010000040.1:0-17255 GCA_964344805.1 uncultured Piscirickettsiaceae bacterium
GCTTCCCATCCTGCGCCCAGTAGAGCGGCTTGATCCCCATCCGGTCCCGCACCAGATGGAGCTGCCGCTCCCGTCCATCCCACAGCGCAAAGGCAAACATCCCGGCAAAACGCTCTACACACGCTTTTCCCCAGGCGTGATAGGCCTTCAGAATGACCTCGGTATCTCCGCTGGAGTGGAAGCTGTACCCCAGCTCTCGCAGCTCCGCACGCAACGCCCGATAGTTGTAGATGGTGCCATTGAAGACAATCGCCAGTTGATGCGCCACATCCTCCATCGGCTGATGCCCACGCTCGGAAAGGTCGAGGATAGAGAGGCGGCGATGCCCCAACTGCAGCGCTCCCTGCTGCCACACACCCTCATCATCCGGCCCTCGTGGGCGCAACACCTCCAGCATGCGCTCCGCCATCGAACGGTCCGGCGCCTGATGATCGAACCTCAGCTCACCACAGATTCCACACATCGCTCTATCCGCCGATCAGTAGCGCACCAGGCTGTCAACCTTGAGCCACTCGTCATAGATCTTCTTCAGCTCCAGCGCCGCCTTCTTGTTCTGGGGACTGTAGTCCCGCACCAGATAGTAGCGCTTGCCACGCGAGGTGACTGCGACCACTTCGGCATTGAACTTCGCATCCCGCAGATCATCCACCACGCGCTGGGCCCGCTTCCTGGAAGTGAAGGTCGCCATCTGGATATGGTTACCCGATATCCCTCTACGCTTTTTCGGAGCAGGTTTCTTTTTGGCCACTACCGACTCAGGCTGCTTCACCTTCGGTGGTTTGACCGCAGCGGCTTTCGGAGCAGCCTCCTTCACCACCTCCTTGGGAGGCTCCTGCTTTACAGGGAGCGGTTGAGTCGAAGCCACCTTGGCTGGCTTGGGCTCCTCTCTCTTTACCATCTGCTGTGGCTCGGGCGCCTTCGGCTTCGCCGCCTCCTGCTCTACCGGTGCAACCGGTTTCGGTGCTTCCGCTACCTTGGTCGGCTCCGGTGCTGGCTTGCTCTCTACCGGTGGTGGTTCCACAGCAACCTCTCGGGGTTTCTCAGGCTCGACCGGAGCCTTGACCTGCTTTGCCTCAGGCGGTGCCTCTTCCTGCTTTTTGACCACGTCAACCGGCTCAGGCTGCTGTGGTTCGGCAACCACCTTTTCCGGTTCTGGTACAACCTCAACCGGCTCAACCGTTGCAGGAACTTCAGCCTCCAGCGGGGTCTCAATCTCTGCAGGTTCAGAAGGCCCCAACATCGGCTCCGGCTCTTCAATGGGAGCTACTCCCATCCGTTCAGCCAGCGCAATCTGCTGCTGTTTTCGCTGCGCACGCGTCTCCTCCAGCAGTCGTTCCAGTTCTTGGTACTCCCGCATAAAGGGGTCACTGCTCTGTGGCTGCTGGGCCATTGCAGCCGGGCGTTGCGACTGCACACTGCTCTCAGGTTGTTGCACATCACCCAGCAGCAACTTGCCACTGACCACTGCGGCCAACGTAGAGCTCAGGCCGAGAAAAAGAATCGTCTGTTGTTGCATAAGGAGAAAATTACTGCCCAAGAAACAAACTGTATATACTACCTAAATCCTGCAAGTGCTCGCACGCATCCTGCACAAACTCTTGAACCCTATAGCGATATCCTCTCCTGCGGGAATATCAACAAGTATCCCACTTAGTCGAGAATTCACTATATGGCTCAATATCTTGCACATTATACGCACGATCACTTGCAGTACTTTAGGTACTACCAAAATCACTCCATTTCGGTGAATAAACAATGACTGATCCTCTGCTGGGACCACTCCTTCAACTGAGCAAGCACCACGGTTTCCCCCTCTCTTCCGAATCCCTGCTGGCCGGGATTCCGCTAAAACGGGGACAATTGACACCAGAGCTGGCGCTACGTGCCCTGCACCGCTCCGGGATTGATGCCGAGATTGAGGAGTTGAAGGTGGAGGAGCTCTCAGCCACTCAACTACCCGCACTGCTCTTTCTCAACAAGAAGAGAGCGGTTGTAGTGACTGCACTGGAGGGGGACAAGGCGACCGCACTGGACCGCAACCACCATGAAGAGCAGATAGAGCTCAAGAGCCTGAAGAATCAGCACAACGGCCAGACCCTGTTGATTCACGGCCCCTCTGCACTACCCAATGAGAAACAGGGGCGACTCTGGTTCTGGAAGAACATTTTCAAGGGGTGGCCCATCTACAGCGAGAGCATCTTCGCCTCGCTGATGGTCAACCTCTTCGCCCTTGCCAGCCCGCTGTTTGTGATGAACGTCTATGACCGGGTGGTCCCCAATGATGCGATGGAGACCCTCTGGGTGCTGGCGATCGGCGCACTGCTGGTGGCCGGATTCGATTTTCTGCTACGCACCCTGCGCGCCTACTTTATCGACGTCGCCGGAAAACGGGCGGATCTGGCACTATCCGCCACCATCTTCGAGCAGCTGCTGGGCACCCGAATGGAGGCGCGTGATCCGGCATCGGGAGCAGTCGCCAACCACATGCGCGAGTTTGAGGGGATACGGGACTTCTTCACCTCCGCATCCCTCACCACCCTGATCGATCTTCCCTTTCTGATCATCTTCCTCAGCGTCATCTGGATGCTCGGTGGCCCCATCGTCATCGTTCCCCTGCTGGCGGTACCGATTGTGATGCTCTCCGCCCTGTTGTTGCAGATTCCACTGCATCGCGCCGTCAGCGAGACCTTTCAGGAGTCCACCGAGAAGCACGCCATTCTGGTAGAGGCACTCTCCGGTGCCGAGACCATCAAGAGTGAAAATGCCGAAGGGGTGATGCAGCAGAAGTGGGAACACTATGTCGAGCGGCTCGCCAAATCGGGAATGAAGAGCAAGCTCTGGTCCACTCTGGCAGTCAACTTCACCACCTTTACCCATCAGGTCACTACCATCGGCATCGTGCTGTTTGGTGTACACCAGATCTCTGCCGGTGAGATGTCGGTCGGTGCACTGATCGCCTGCACCATCCTCTCGGGACGGGCACTGGCCCCGTTGACCGGCATTGCCGGTCTGCTGATTCGCTATCGTCAATCAATGGTGGCCCTGAAGGCGCTGCATGGATTGATGGAGAAGCCGGTCGAGCGCCCCGCCTCCACCCGTTTCCTCCACCGCCCGCCGATTCAGGGGGCCATCGAGCTGCGCAATCTCAGCTTCCACTATCCCAACCAGGAGGAGTATGCACTCAACAGCCTCAATCTCCGCGTTGAACCTGGTGAGCATATCGCCATTGTCGGGCGCATCGGTTCCGGCAAGAGCACACTGGAGAAACTGCTGCTGGGGCTCTACCAGCCCCAGGAGGGGAGCCTGCTGGTCGACAACACCCATCTGAGTCAGCTTGATCCGGCACAGCTACGCCGCTCCATCGGCTATGTCTCACAGGACATTGTGCTGTTTCGTGGCACCCTGCGCGATAACATCAAGCTGGGGAGCCCACAGGCCAGCGACAAGGAGCTGCTGGAGGCGGCCGCACTGGCCGGGGTGGACAGCTTTGCCCAGCTTCACCCCAAGGGGTATGACATGGATGTGGGGGAACGGGGTGAAGGGCTCTCCGGCGGTCAGCGCCAGGCCGTTGCAATGGCCCGCGCCCTGCTGCTGAAACCGAAGATCATGCTGCTGGATGAACCCACCAGCTCGATGGACAACAGTTCGGAGCTGGCCTGGAAGGAGCGCTTTGCCCCCTTCCTGCAGGAACGCACGCTGATTCTGGTGACCCACCGCGCCTCACTGCTGTCACTGGCCGATCGACTGATCATTCTGGATCGTGGCAAGGTGGTGGCCGACGGCCCCCGTGATGAGGTGCTGCGCGCCCTTAACCGTGGCGAGCTTAACGCACATTAATGCAGATTAATCAGCACTAAAGAAGTCAAACAAGCCATTGTCCTGCTGAGCCACCTGCTCTTCAGCTGGCGCAACCTGATTCGCCAGCCGTTCCGCATCCGCCACCCGATTGAGGTGACGAATCGCCATCGCCGTCCCGCTACGCTTCTGCTGATGGATCTGACTCGCCTGTCGATAGAGCCCATGCTTCACCTTGGAGGCATAGGCATCCTGACGCACCCCGCTACGACTCAAGGCAATTCGCTTGCGCTCCTTGTTCTTGATATGGTGTACCGACTGCAGATTGTGTTGTGAAATCTTGCGATCATGCGCCACCAACATCTTCTTCAGCTCCTGACGACGCTGATTGAGCAGCTGATTGCTTTGATGGAGGCGCTGGCGATAACTGGTAACCCGACGATTGTGCTGATCCAGACGCCCCTGCAGTGCCAATGTACGCATTCTTGCCTTACGCTGTGGATATTCCGCCACCCGCTTGATCTTCGCCACCTTGGCAGCATGAGCCATTGCCTTCATTCTGGCAATATCCTCGGCACGCTGAGCCGCTGCCTCCTGTGCAGCCAGTTCCGCTGCACGCTGCTCCTCCAATCGCTTCTCTTCCGCCAGCTCCTGGGCACGCTCCAGTGCACGGGCATCGGAACGCGCCTTGACCTCATCCACCGTATTGAGCACCACCCACCCGGACGTCTTCATCTCTTCAGAGAGTGATTTTGGGGCCTCTGGTGCCGCCGCACGCACCACTTCCTTTTCAGGGCTCTCCACCTCTGCAGGCTCAGGCACCACACTATTCGCTGCAATCTCACCACTCTCTTCAAACAGTGGTTCCAACCCATCCGTCTGTAGATCAGTCACCGCATCCTCAACCCGCTCCAGTACACGCTCTACCAGCAGCATATCACTCTCAAACGGCTCCAGATCCTCATCACTGATCTCTACCTCGGGAACATCAAGATGATCCAGCAAGACCCCCAGATGGGCCAGTACACGGTAGACTCCCAACTGGGTATCAATCTTATCCTGCAACACCGCTTTTCTCGCCTGCAGCAGTGCATCATCGGCTGCCATGATCGCCTTCACATCCCCTTCACCCAACTTGAACTGCTCTTTTGCCGTCTCAAAGTTGTCATGGGCTATGGCCAGCTGCTGCTCACTGGTCTGCAACAGGCCACGGGATACCTCCAATCCATTCCAGTACTGGTGGAGCTGCTCCTCCATATTGCGTCGCGCCAGTGCCAGTTGCTCCTGACTGTCGAGCATTGTCCTTGCCATCTCACGACGGTAAGATTCATCCGCCCCCCCGTTGAAGAGGTTGTAGTTGAGCTTGAGCAGTGCCGTATAATCCTGATCAACACCGATCACCCCGGCATCATTTTCCTTGCGTCCCCCCTTCAACTCCAGATCAAGGGTGGGCAACAGACCGGAACGGGCTCCTTTGTAGTCGGCACGTGCTGCGGTCAGGTTGGCCTCTGCGGTACGCAGGATATAGCTATTGCGATTCAGGACATTAAGCGCCTCCCCAACCGAAGGGGGCAACAGCGCCTCGGTAACGGCCAATCCATCTCTCAGTTCAGTGACCGGCTTGACCCCAACCACCTTCTCGTAATTGGCCAATGCATCCTTGTAATCACCACGCGCATTGATCAGTGCATTCTTTGCCAGCAGCCATGGGCTCTCAACAGCCACCAGCTCGGCCTTGTCGGCACCACCGGCATCCACCTTCTGCTTGGTCTGATGGTAGAGCTTCTCATGCTCCCTGATGTTGGCCTCTGTCAGCCTGATCTCCCGCTGCAGGCGATAGACCTCATACCACGCCTCGATCGCATCAAGGGTAACGGTACTGCGAATCTCATCCAGATGGATCGAGGAGACCTGCTGCATCTGGTCACTGCGTTCAACCGCAGCCATCGTCGCACCACCATCATAGAGTGGCTGATTGACTGTTAACGAGGCAATATTCTTGGCATATCTGGTCAGCTCACTCCCTTGCTTATCCTTGTATTCATGTCCAAGATCAAATGCCAGATCGACCGTAGGCAACCAACCTGACTTGGCCTGATCAACCTGCTCATTGGCAACCCCCACACCCTGCTTTGCAGAGAGGATCTCCGGATTCTGGCTCATGGCCAACTGTATGGCCTGAGAGAGGGTATGGGCAGAGGCTGGCGGAGCCAGTAACAGCCCCGCGACCAGAAAAAGGTGCTTCTTGGTTGCCATGATAATACTCAGTTCAATACCACGGAATATTCCAGTTGCTCTTCTCTGTTTTCAGGATAGAGAAGTGACTCCAGCAGATCTTTGGACCTGTCTGCAAAATTCATCGCAGCACTCTGCTGTTCAATCAGATAGTGCTCCATTCCGTTACGCCAGATCATGGTGATCTGACTCATCACGCTGGTCGCCATCTTCAATGAGGCCAATCTGCGTCTGGAGACGGTTCTATTGAGCTGTTGATCGATAAACTGGCAGGACTCATCCAGTTCTCTCGCAAACTCTCCACCCACCTCTGCCGACATGCGGCATCTTAATTCAGACATCACCCGCTTGGTACGATCAACCTCTTCTGTCACTGCATCATATTCCTTCTGCTCAAGGGCAACCTGTGCCGTCTGCATCGAAGTAATGACCTGGTTCATCAACATTGCAATCGATTCGGTCTCAACCACCGACTGAATACGATTCAACATGGTTTCACCGTTCCAGCAATGGCTGTGAACCAGTGACTGCATCTCATCTGCTTTAATCTTTAGTGCATCCGCTAACATGTTTTCCTCCGTGTATAGGAGCCTGAGAGGCTATCCCCCCGTAACTATTCATCTCACCCCTGAAACCCGCCATTTCGGCGTTCAAAAATGATCATTTACACTTGTAAACTCACATTTTCTGCCTTGAACTGGCGAATTTCAGGGGCAATCTGAACAGCTACGGTCATATTTATCCAATTTTCAGGTAACCCCTGAGTAGCTCATTCCCTCTAATATTCATTACTCTGCCAGAGTGGCAATACGTTCTCCCCAGAGGAAGCTGTCCGCAATTTTCTGGGTATTGATCTCGAAGGTGCCCTCGGCAATTTGTGCCTTGAGGCGTTCAACCTTCTCTGAATTAACTACCGACTGGCTTTTGAGTTTATTGGTCAGGCGGTCAATCACCTCAAGCGAGTGGTTACCTATAGAGCCACTTTTTGCTGAAATTTCTTCATCTTTGCTCTGGTTCAGATCCTTGGTGCCATTTGCACCCATTTCGATCCGCTGATGCCCAAGCGCACTGTTGGCCTGAAAAACTGAATTCTGAATATCCATTGTGAGACCCCTCTTATTCTGTAAGTCGTCAAAATTTCTTCACTCAACTTACCTGATGCAACAAGGGTGCCATTTAAAAAAACAAAGTGGATCCATTGATAAGAAGTCTGCCCCTTGCCCCCAGACAAATCCTTCTCCTGCTGCAACAAACAGCATTCCCCACAAAATTCAGCAGCAAATTCCGCTACTTAAAGAGCTGCAGCATCTGTTCAGGCAATTGATTGGCCTGGGCCATCATGGCGTTACTGACCTGTTTCAGGATATCCATCTTTGCCAACTCTGCCGACTCGACGGCAAAATCTGCATCCTTCAGCGCAGAACGGCCATCGGAGCGGTTGGTCTTTGCCTCCTCAATATATTGAGAAACCGTAGTCAAGCGGTTCTGCACTGCTGCAAAGTGCCCTCGCCCCTCATTGACAAAGCCGATCGCCGCATCAATCTTCGCCAACATGCCGGTTGCATCTGTCTGTGTGCCAATTGTTTCGGTATTGACCAATATCGCTCCCAGCGCATTGGCCGTATCATCCAGATCGTAGTAGTCAAGCCGTATCTCATTGATATTGCTATATCCCAACTCGCTCTGCCCGGCTGCAGTAATTCCCAGATTTGGGACCTCACCGGTAAAACTGACCGTTGAACCGTACCCAATCTTGTCGGAAGTAATCTGGTACTTCTTCAAATCTTCATCATAATCAAACTGGACTCCACTGGTTAACGCCTCCATCTCTATCGCCCACTGCGCCACACTCAACGTGGTTTCCGGCAGGGTGATCTGAGGCTGAGCGGTACCATCCACAGTGAAGGTCAATTGCCGCTCAGCGGTAGCCACCCCCTCCAGCGAGACCAGATCAACCGGCTTGCCCGAGGGGGTAACCCCCAGAGCAGACATCGATTCACTGGCCGTCAATACCATCACCCTGGAACTGGAACCTCCCGATCCGGAAGTCATCACAAAGGCATCCTTTGCCGCATCATAGGCAACGGTTACCGATTTGGAGGCTGCTGCAAGGGTGGCATCTGCATTGATTGCCGTCTCAAGCGCAGAGGCCCATGCCGATTTACTCTGCGTTGTAGCCGCTCCAGGGGAGAGGTTGATGGTGCCCGAGCTGACCCCATCGACATTGACCATGATATTGCCTTCTGCTGCCAGCGTAGCATTCTCTGTATCCCCAGCTGCACCGGCCATTTCAAACCCTTCGTAGGTGCCTGCTACTGCTGCAGTGTTGATCTGTGTTGAGGTGCCAAATACATGGTGCAATCCAAATGCAGAGAGTGCACCGGCCATTTCTACCGTTGAGCCTCCTCCAGTAGAACCCGAATCAATCTCATATTTATCGATACTGTCATTGTAATTGACGGTAACACTCTTGGAAGCCGCCACCAATGTGGCATCCGCATTAATCAGGTTCTGCAGCTCTGTAGCCCACTCTGCCTTGGTCTTGGTACCTTCTGCAACGTTAACCGTACCCGAGCTTATCCCATCCACCTTAATAACCAGTGATTGGCCGGCAGGGACACTCAGGGATTCTGAAGCATTGGCTGTACCTGAAAGGTCTTCGCCAGTATAGCGCCCCCGCACCTCACCATCTACACCCACTGTTGAAACTGCTGTCTTGGTCACGGGTGAAACAGGAATGCCCGTATACTGTCCTGCAACCGTGGCTCCACTGGCGTCAATACCTACATGAAAACCAATGGTTGATGGACCATCTGCAGGGCGATTGAGAATCGGCTGCGCATTGAACTTGGTGTTATCAATTACAGATTTGATCTCATCCTGCAGCATCGCAAATTCAGTCTGCAAGGCACTGTGGTTTACATCACTCAAGGTACCGGAGAGGCTGTGTACGGAAAGATCACGCATTCTCTGCAGGACATCAACAATATTTCCCATCGCGCCATCCCCAACCTCAACCATGGAGATACCATCATTCACATTCTGCAAGGCCTTGGACATACCGCTAATCTGGGAATCCAACTTGCCGACAAAGGCAACTCCTGCCGCATCATCCTTGGCCTGATTGATACTCTTTCCACTGGTCAGGCGCTCCATCGCCGTCTGTTCGGCTCGTAGCGTGAGACTGGAGCGCGTCTGTGCGTAGATTGAAAAGGTATTGGTATTGATGACCGTGGACATGGGCTTCTCCTGTTGTCCTTACTCTCTGACAACAGAAAAGAAGCAATTTTCAGGCCAATTAACGGTTAAACCAGTAAATTGGACTCCTCAGCGGGGAGATCAACATAGAGTGTAACAGTATTGTCGGTACTCATATATTTTGCATAAGCACTGTTATCTGAAGAATCCAAATCTACTTTTTTCCAATTGGTCTTATCAGAAATGACTACATTGTCATCGGTATCATCACCTAGGATATAGAGCGTATTGCTATCATCGGTCAGACTGATCACATCCTCTTTTCTCAGGGTAACGGTCTGCGCACTGGAGCCACGCAGATCAAGCTGCTCAATGGTTCCAGCCGTCCCTGTCGGCAGAACACCATCAGTCAAAACCGTAGAGAGATCAATACTCTCATTGACCAACAGCGTATTGGTAACGGTTTGAGTAGCAGGTGTATCACTACTGGAAACTACAGTGAGCACATGCGCTGAACTGTCCGCAGTTGAAGAGGTCACCGTGCTACCCGATGCACTATCCATGGTCCAGCGTGCCTTCTCTTCACCGGCAACATCAACCTTTACATCATAGTACGTTCCCTGAGAGAGACTACCGCTCAATTCACCCAGTGTCAGTACACCACCTTTAGTCAAGGTCAAGGTAGAGGAGAGGGTTGCAGAGACCGGGGTACCACTGTCCAGAGTCAAAATGGCGGTCCCGGAGGCACTACTGGGATTCCACTCCAGCGTTACGGTATGCAGGTTACCATCAAACAGATTGGCATCCGCTGCAATCTCAACAATACGGGTCGATCCCTGTCGAACGGTCAGTGTGCTACTACTGGGGTCTAATAGAACATCCAATTCCGAAGCTCCAGCAGATGTACTCCCATAAGAGAAGAGCGCACCTGTCTCAGCACTCTGCTCCTTAGAACCAATAAAAGAGAGAGAGATTGCAAATGAAGTGGCTCCACCCAATAGTGGCGTGTCAGTATCCTCCTGATACTGGTAATACTGAGAGCCACTAGAAGCCCCTTCATTGAGTGCAACACCAGTATCCAGACTCACACTGGGCAACAGCTTGATGGTTGCCGCCACTCCCACACTGCTGTTCACATCCTCAGTGCCACCTGTTGAATGCCCACCACTATCGGCAATTTCCGTCAAGGTGACCACGCGCTCACCAACCGTCTGATCAGCAGCAATATTACTGATATTCTTGTATTGCAACGACTCGATCAGTTCATTGACCTTCTCATAGTTGGTAGAACTCCAACCATTATCGGCATCAGAACTCTTCAAGGTAACGGTTGCTGTGCTGGTCTCACTGTCAAAAACCACACTATACTTGCAATCCAGTGTATCACTGGTAAAAATCTGATCAACACTGGTGGATTGGGTCAGATCAATTCCACTGGAAAGGCCATCCAGCAGTAGCAACTCTTCTCCAGAACCCGCAGTGGCTATCCCCGACACCGTCAATTTGACATAAAGAATACCATCCATCTCTCCGGAACCTGCTCCCACAGAGACGCTCTCATCAGTAAACAGGGTAACTGCTGGAGGCGTAGTAGCATTTTCATGGTAGGCCACATAGGTGAGCGCAGTCGTGCCATCAGAGGCCGTACTGTTGGCTACCGATGCAGCAAGCGTCGGCGCCACATTGGTACCATTAATTGTAATGACTAGCTCTGCTGTATCGGTTGAATTACCGTCCCAGACCGTATAGGTAAAGGTATCGGTTGCTGTTGCATTCAACCCCAATGCACTCGCTTTAGCTTGATCTGCCACATAGGTATAGTTACCGTAACTGTCTATCGTCAAGGTTCCGTAGGTACCGGTCAGGGCACTACCAACCGTGCCATCTGTACCACTACCACTCTCGGCACCGGTACGTATTGCAGAGACTCTGAGATCATCACCCTCTGGATCACTGTCATTGGTAATCACATTGTAGGCACTACCTGTAATCGTTGCGGCCTCAGTAACTGTTCCAGTGTCATCACTGGCAACCGGGGCATCATTGACCGCCCCCGTTACCGTAATCGTCAACTCTGCCGTACTGGTTGAGGTACCGTCGGAGATGGTATAGGTAAAAGTATCGATGCCACTCGCCCCGATCGCAAGCGCACTGGCGGCTGACTGATCAGCTATATAGCTGTAGGTACCATCACTATTAATGGTCAAGGTACCGTAGGTCCCAACCAGGGAGCTGCCAACACTACCCGCTGTTCCAGAGCCGCTCACCCCTCCAGTTCTGATCGCAGTTACCGTCAAACTACTATCAGGATCGACATCATTACTGGTGACATCCCCGGTAATCGCACTGCTACTGGGAGGATTGGTCTCGGTAGTACTGTTACTGTCATTATTGGCAACCGGTACATTATCCACTGTACCAGTCACGGTAATGGTCAACTCTGCTGTACTGGTTGAAATGCCATCGGAAACCGTATAGGTAAAGGTATCTATACCTTGTGCATCCACATTCAGGGCGGTAGCGGCACTCTGGTCGGCCACATAGGTATAGGTACCATCACTGTTCAGGGTCAAGGTACCGTAGGTTCCGATCAGAGATGTACCAACTGTACCCGAACTGCCCGCCTCGGTCTGCGCACCAGTGCGTACGGCTGTAACCGTCAAGGTACTATCAGGATCGATGTCATTATCGGTTACATCCCCCTGCACCAGAGAGGAGGAGGCCTCCAGAGCACTGTTGGTGTCATTTACTGCAATGGGGTCATCATTGACCGGGGTTACGGTAATTGACACCGTACCTGTGGAGGAGTCTCCATCGGCATCGGTAATGGTGTAGGTAAAGCTGTCAGTACCTCCCTCATAATCTGCATTGGGAATATAGCTGTAGCTGCCATCTGGGTTAAGGGTTACGGTACCGAACCGTGGGGCATTGGAAAGGGTCCAGGTGTGGGCTCCATCACCCAGCTGGTCTCCTGCCAGTGAACCGGTGATTGGGCCACCACCTTCCATACCTTGCTGACTGTCTCCCGCAGCTTTTGGAATCAGGTTGACTCGTTCCTCTTCGACAACCTCAACCTCTTCCTCCACCACTTCCTCTACCAGCTCAACCTGCAACTCAAACTCTTCGCCATTCAGCTCCTCTTCCGTATCCTCCCCCTCACCAGGGGCCAGAGAGGCTTCCAGCTCCTCTTCCTGCGCTTCTGACTGCTCTTCTTCATTGGCGGCAACCACGTAATCGGGAACTGGCGGGAGCGCCTCTTCAAATACCTGAAGCAGTTCATCAGGGGCGTCAAAGGCTGGCTCGGGAGCCCCTGGCTTGATGCTGACCGCAGTGGCCATACCGGGCTGATCCAAGGTTACGGTACCGCGCCCATTGGCATCCGATACATCGAGAATACCTTCACGATGCACAAAGGTACTGGAGCCATCCTCTTCGACCACCCCCTCCATCTCGGAGCCACGTACACCGATCTGTGCGGTAGGGGTCTTGATGGTGGTATGGGTGCCCTTGTCCAGACCACCCAATTTACCACTGGCATAACGGAAGAAGCCACTGACCACCGTGGCCTCAAACTGCCCACTCTCCACACCGGGGGTAAAGTTGTAATTCTCGATAATCGCCCGGGTCTCCTTGCCGAGCTGGAAGCTGGTGTCATCCACCATTCTCAGGTTGGCGTAGGAGCGCCCCACGGTCTCGACCAGATCATTCTGGTAGATCGCATCCCCCTCCTGCAGCTCGCGCACCCGACCATCGGCCCCCTTTGCGGTGACGGTCCCCCCCATCTCATCAATGGCACCGATCGGGTCTCCCAGCAGCCCCGGAATACCGATACTGCCTGCAGGGCCGGCAACCTCTATCGATTCATCGTTGATCAACAGATGATCGATGGTTTCCGGGCGCAGTACCGCACCGGCCGGGGTCTCCAGAACCGGAGGATTTTCACCGGAAAAATAGTCTTCAACCCGGACCTCTTCCCCCATATCTCCACGGATAATCAGGTCATCACCATCCTGGTAGTACTCTCCCTTCAGCAACAGTTCGGAGGAGAGCACGGTATAGCTGTTCTCCTCCGCAGAGGCTACCGCAGCCGCAAAGGCCGAGGTATCCAGTGATCGGTCACTGATTTGAGTCTGGACAGCCATAACTGATCTCCACGCAAGCGCTTGATTTATTTACAAATTAGCAGACATCCGGATTTTTCTGCACTCTTGATTATAGTCAAAAAGCGCAGGAAGACCAATTGTGATCGCTTAACTTGAGGAATCTCTGAATGGAGTAAATTACTGTTCGAGTTTCGGCAGCAACAGCGCCAGACGATAGTGCGCCTCTGCATACTCTTTATTGAACTTAATGGCAGTCTCCAGCGACATCTTGGCCTTCGGAAAGTCTCCCTTCTCCTCCAGCACCAGTGCCAGATGGTAGAAGGCATTGGGAAACTTGGGGTTGATGTTGATCGCCTTGGTAAACTGACTCACCGCCCCATCCAGATCCGGCCGGGTCTCGGGAGTACCGTCCACAGAGACCATATGTCCACCTCCCAGCAGCTTGGCCAGCTCATAGTGGGCCATCGCATGCTGCGGATCAATATCAATCGCCACCGTATAGTACTTCTTGGCCGACTCATACTCCTCCGGGTCGCGCAGCAGACGGGCCAATTGATAGTAGGCATCGGCAAAGTTGGGGTCGATACCAACCGCCTTCTCGAAATTGCTTTTCGCCTCCACCAGTTCATCGTGACGCTCCAGCAGCAGCCCCAGGTGGTAGTGGCCGAGCGCATGCTCCTCACTCAACTCTACAGTACGATTGTAGTGGCTACGTGCCTCTTCATCCTCTTTCTGCTCTTCCAGCAGACGGGCCAGATTGTAGTGCGCCTCGGCAAAATCGGGCTTGATTTCGATGGTCTTCTCAAAATAGAGCTTGGCCGTTCCAAGATCCCGCTGGCTGTATTGCAGCATCGCCAGCTGGTAGTGGGTCTGCTCATCATTCGGATAGTACTCAATCGACCTTTTGAAGTTCTCCAGTGCCAGTGCCGGCTCACCCATCTCTACCAGCAACATCGCCAGACGGAAATAGGCCTTGGCATAACCGGGATCAAGCTCCAGCGCCTTCTCCAGCATGGTGCGCGCTTCACCATTATCACCCTTCTGCTGCAACAACAGCCCCAGATTGTAGTAGGCCTTGGCATACTCGGGATCAATCTCGACCACCCGGCGCAGCAGTCGCTCCGCCTCTTCCGGCTCCGGTTCCAGCAGTGGCGTACCATCGGTTGAACTCTTGCGCCCGGTGAAGAGCAGCTTGGCCAGATAGTAGTGCGCCTCGCGATAGTCGGGATCGATATCGATCGCTGTGGTGTAGTTCTTGCGCGCCTCCTCAAACTCCTCCGGGGCAATCAGCAGGCGGGCGAAATTGTAGTAGGCAGGGGCATAGTTGCTATCCAGCTCAATCGACTGGATCAGGTTGTACTTCGCCTCCTCGGTCTGCTCCATCTCCACAAACAGTGAGGCGATATTGGAGTAGGTGATCGCCCGCTCCGGCTCGAGCTCAATCGACTGCTGGAAGCGCTCACGCGACTCCTCATACTGTTTGGCCCGCTGCAACAGCAGGCCGAGATAGCGATAGGCCTCGGCATGCTCGGGCACCAGCTCAATCACCTTCTCCAGATGCGGCTTGGCCTGCTCATCCTCTCCATCCTTGATATAGAGGAGTGCCAGTTGGAAACGGGCATCCGAGAAGTCGGGATTGATCTCAATTGCCCTTTCCAGGTGTTCTTTGGGGTCCATATCAGAATTCTCCCGTTCAACTACTTGGATGTGAGTACCCAGACGCCATCCCAATCCCCTTCAGGTGGGTTCTCCTTCATGTGCTCACAGCGCTCAATATACATCTGCGAAGGCTTGTCCTTATCGTAGCACTTCAGCGCCTCCTGGAACTGTCCAATCGCTGCATCCCAGTTGGCCTCGTTCCAGTATTTGATACCGTTATTGAACAGACCGACCGCATCAATCATGTTAGGGAAGGATTCATCATCATGGTAATCGAGCACCTCAAACACACCGACCGGCTCAGTCTTACCCTTCACCACCACGTTATCGACCTTACGAGTACGGTAGGTGCCCTTACAGGCATCCAGCGTATAGTTACTGACCAGAATATGGGCACCATACTGCTTACAGGCACTCTCCAGACGCGCTGCGGTGTTCACACCATCACCAATTACGGTGTAGTCCATGCGCTTGGAGGAGCCGATATTGCCGGAAACAATGGTATCGGTATTGACACCCATGCCGTGATCAATCGGTGGCTTGCCCTCGGAGGCACGCTTGGCATTGAAAATCTTGAGATCGGTCATCATGCCAATGGCAGCACGCACACCACGGTCGGGATCATCCTCATGTGGAATCGGAGTACCAAAGATCGCCATGATCGCATCACCGATAAACTTGTCTAGCATACCGCCTTCGCCGGTAATGACATCGACCATCACCTCAAAGTACTCATTGAGCAGCTTAACCGTACCTTGCGCGCCCAGCTCCTCGGTAATGGTGGTGAAGCTACGAATATCAGAGAAGAGCACGGTACCGACCCCCTGCTTGCCACCCATGATATCTTCCTGACTCTGGTCGTCCAACAGCTGGTCAGCCAGTGTTGGGTCCATATAACGAGACATGGTGGATTTCATCCGCTTCTCGTTACTGATATCCTCCAACATGATCATCGAGCCGAGATCTTCTCCTTCGCTGCCCTTCAACGGCAGCAAGGTGACATTTAGAGAGACTGTCTCATCTCCAAAGGAGAGTTCACGGTCCGGCAGGATATCAATCTCCTCAACCTCCTCCAGTTTGTCCGCCAGCCACTGATTGTCCCCACCAAAGAACTCCGCCGCATTCTGACCCACCACCTCATCGATGCGGTAGATCTTCATCATATGGATACTGGAGCTGTTACAGGTGGCGATCTTGCCCTCTTCGTTGATGGTGATGACCCCATTACTCATCGAGGAGAGGATGCTCTCGTTGTAGTTCATGGTGTTCTGCACATCGGCAAAGAGCTTGGCATTCTCGATACCGATCGAGATCTGTGAGGTGAATGCCTTCAGGCGCTTCTCATCCTCATCGGTGAAGACACCACCATGTTTGTTCAGCACCTGGCTGACACCGATCACCTTACCATCCTTGTTGATCACCGGCACACAGAGTACCGAGCGGGTAAAGTAGCCGGTCTGCTTGTCGAAGGTGGGGTTGAAGCGAAGGTCCGCATAGGCATACGGAATGTTCATCACCTCACCGCTCTGGAATACCGCACCGGCGATCCCCATATGGTTGGGGAAGCGGATGATGTCCTTCTTGCCCAGCCCTTCACCGACCTCGGTGTAGAGCTCATTGGTGGACTCATCGTTAATGAAGAGGGTAGAGCGGTCCGCATCCAGCATGGTGGTAATGGTGCTCATGATCTTGGCCAGCAATGGGCTCAACTCAATCTCGGAGGAGATCTGTGAGACCACGTCGAGGAACTCCAACTCCTGCTTCCGCGAGGCCTCAATCTGCTCGACAATCACATTGCCCTGAATCGCCACTGCGGCCTGTGTCGTCATCGCCTCCAGCAAGCCCAAATCTTGATCAGTGAACTCGCCATCCACCTTGTTGAGGATCTGGGAGACCCCGATGGTATCCCCGTTTGGGGTGCGTAGCGGTGCACAGAGAATGCTCTTGGTACGGAAGCCGGTGCGCATATCCACCGACTTGTCGAAGCGCTCATCAGAGTAGGCATCATTGATCACCACCCCTTCATCATTGCTGAAGGCCCAACCTGCAATACCCTTGGTGTTGAGGATTCTGATCTCACGGGTAAAGCTGCCCTGTGCAATACGGGAGTAGAGTTCTCCGGTGCTCTCATCATTGAGGAAGATGGTACCGCGCTCGGCATTGATGGTAGAGGTGGTCAGATTGACCAGTCGTCCCAGTGCATCATCCAAACTCTTGCTGGTCGCCAGATCATTGGTGACCTTGAGCAGCATCTCCAGGAAGTGT
>CAYFOU010000041.1:0-17215 GCA_964344805.1 uncultured Piscirickettsiaceae bacterium
ACATCGATTTTCCTCCCTGATCAGCAACCAAAAATCCTTTGATTGCATCATTCCTCAAACTCATATCATCAGAACAGCAGTTAACCAATTCCTGATATTAGTCAACAAAATACACACTATTAATGCGTGTATTGGTCTATATTACCGATATGTTACAGAAGATTGCAAATCCCCCATTGCGATTCTCCCATCTACGCTTTCACGCTATACTTCCTCTCTTTTTGAAGAACCGTTACAAGAACCTGCGTTTTCCATGAGTAATCACGATCCATCCACGTTTCAGGGGCTGATTCTTGCGCTCCAGAACTACTGGGCCGATCAGGGGTGTGTCCTCAATCAGCCTTACGATATGGAGGTGGGGGCCGGAACCTTCCACCCGGCCACCTTTCTGCGTGCCATTGGCCCGGAGCCTTGGAGCTCCGCCTATGTGCAGCCTTCACGCCGCCCCACCGATGGACGTTATGGAGAGAACCCCAACCGCCTGCAGCACTACTACCAGTTTCAGGTGGTGATCAAGCCCTCCCCGCTGGAGATTCAGCAGCTCTATCTCGACTCGCTGAAGATGCTGGGGATCGATCCACTGACCCACGATATCCGTTTCGTCGAGGATAACTGGGAGTCTCCCACCCTCGGCGCCTGGGGGCTCGGTTGGGAGGTTTGGCTCAACGGTATGGAGGTGACCCAGTTCACCTACTTCCAGCAGGTCGGTGGCCTCGACTGCCGCCCGGTCACCGGTGAGATCACCTACGGTCTGGAGCGTATCGCGATGTACCTGCAGGGGGTCGAGAGTGTCTTCGATCTGGTCTGGACCGATGGCCCGCTGGGCAAGGTGACCTACGGCGATGTGTTCCACCAGAATGAGGTGGAGATGTCAGCCTACAACTTCGAACACGCCGATGTGGAGGAGCTGTTCCACCAGTTCGACAGCTGTGAGTCGGAGAGCAAGAAGCTGATCGAAGCCGGTCTGCCACTCCCCGCCTACGAGATGATGTTGAAGTCCTCCCACCTGTTCAATCTGCTGGATGCGCGCAATGCGATCTCGGTCACCGAGCGTGCCCGCTTTATCGGCCGCATCCGTGCCCTCTCCCGTGCTGTGGCACAGGCCTACTATGAGCGCCGCGAGAGCCTTGGATTCCCGATGTTGGGAGATGCCTCATGAGTGACATAAACTACACAGCGAAAGATTTCCTATTTGAGCTCGGTACCGAAGAGCTCCCTCCCAAATCCCTGTTGAAGCTGAGCCAGGCGCTGGGTCGTGAGATCGAGATCGGCCTGGAGAAGGCAAAACTGGAGCATGGTGGGGTCACCCTCTATGCCGCCCCCCGCCGCCTCGCGGTCTGGGTACGCAATCTACAGACCCAGCAGGCTGATCAGGAGAACCTGCGCAAGGGGCCTGCGGAAAAGGCCGCCTTTGATGCCGATGGCAACCCCACCAAGGCGTTGATGGGTTTTGCCCGATCCTGTGGTGTTGAGGTAGCCGATCTGGAGAAGATCGATACCCCGAAGGGGGTCTGGATGGGGGTCACCCTGACCCAGAAGGGAGTCTCTGCCACAGAGCTACTGCCCGGAATTCTGCAGACTGCACTGGATCGCCTGCCGATTCCGAAGCGGATGCGCTGGGGGGCCTCCGATGCCGAGTTCCTGCGCCCGGTCCACTGGGTGGTGGCACTGCTCGGTGACGAGGTGGTACCGGCTACGCTCTACAATATTGAGAGTGGAAACCAGAGCCGTGGTCACCGTTTCCACCATCCCGATCCAATCACCATCACGGCACCCGCCAACTACGCCACCCAGCTGCTGGATAAGGGGATGGTGATGGCCGACTTTGCTGATCGCAAAGGAAAGATCATGGGGCAGGTCAAATCTGTAGCCGCAGAGTTGAATGGCGAGGCGGTGATCGATCCCGATCTGCTGGATGAGGTCACTGCACTGGTCGAGTGGCCGGTTGCGATCAGCGGCAGCTTTGAGGATCGTTTCCTTGAGGTACCGCAGGAGGCATTGATCGCCTCGATGCAGGGGCACCAGAAATTCTTCCCGATAGTCAACGGTGAGGGGCAGTTGATGGCCCGCTTTATCACCGTCAGCAATATCGAGAGCGCTGATCCATCAATGGTACGGGGTGGGAATGAGCGGGTGATTCGCCCCCGTCTCGCCGATGCCGCCTTCTTCTGGGAGCAGGACCTCAACAAACCATTGGAGTCCCACCAAGAAGGTCTCAAGAAGGTGGTCTATCAGGACAAGCTGGGATCCCTGTTGGACAAGTCGGAACGGGTTGCGACACTGGCTGCAGCCATCGCGGAACAGTTGGGATCCGACCCTGAACATGCCAAACGGGCCGCAATGCTGGGCAAGTGTGATCTGCTCACCAACATGGTGAAGGAGTTCCCGGAGCTGCAGGGAATCATGGGACGCTACTATGCAGAGCATGGCAATGAAGCCCCCGAGGTGGCCGTGGCACTGGATGAACAATACATGCCACGCTTCTCCGGCGATCAACTCCCAGCCTCTCCCACCGGTGAGGCGGTGGCTCTGGCGGAGCGTCTCGATGCACTGGTCGGTATCTTCGGTATCGGCATGATCCCTACCGGAGACAAGGATCCCTTTGCCCTGCGCCGTGCCGCTCTCGGTCTGCTGCGTATCATGGTCGAGAACCAGCGTTCTCTCAATCTGCTGGAACTGATTGAGGCAGCAGCGGCCGGTTACGGAGACAAGATTGAGGCCGACAGCGCCAACAAGGTGTTCGATTTTGTACTGGAGCGACTGCGTGGCTACTACCAGGAGCGTGAGGTGAGTGCGGCACAGTTCGAGTCGGTACTCTCCTGTCGTCCTCAGCAGCCCCTCGATTTCGACCATCGCATCAGTGCGGTGAAGGCATTTGTGATACGGGAAGAGGCAGCCAGCCTCAGTGCCGCCAACAAGCGTATCCACAACCTGCTGAAGAAGACCGATGAGACGATTCCCGAGCAGGTCGATAGTGGACTGCTGGAAGAGGATGCAGAGAAGGCGTTGGCCAGTGAGCTGGAGCAGATTCGCCAGCAGCTGGATGGTGCCTTGGCAGAGGATCAGTATGACAAGGCGCTGGAGATGCTCTCCACCCTGCGCGGTCCGGTTGATACCTTCTTTGAGGCGGTGATGGTAATGAGCGAGGATGAGGCGGTACGTCGTAATCGACTCGCCCTGTTGTCACAGCTTCGCAGCCAGTTCCTGAGAATTGCCGATATTTCTCTGCTCCATACGACCTGATCGACAATGAATCAAGATTCCTACGAAACCATGCTGGCGGCCGTTCAGGCCTTCCATCACAAGCACCAGTTCAAGGAGAACGGTGGCGAGGAGATGACCTATCGCATGGCGCTGATGGCCGAGGAGCTGGGCGAGATTTCCGCCTGTGTTACCAAGGGGAAGAGAAAGGAGGAGTTGGCCGAGGAGTGCGCCGATCTTCTGATTCTGTTGATGGGAACCGCCATCGCCGGGGAGTTTGATCTCAACCAGGCCTTTTGGGAGAAGATGGAGAAGATCAGCCAGCGCAAATCAAGAATGGTGAATGGACGCATCCGCGTATCTGAATTTAGAGGGGTAGAGTAGGAGCCTACGATGGGACTGATTATTCTCGACCGTGATGGAGTGATCAATGAGGATTCCGATGAGTACATCAAATCCCCAGACGAGTGGCACGCCATCCCCGGGAGCATTCAGGCCATCGGTCGACTCAACCACGCCGGTTATCGGGTCATCATCGTTACCAACCAGTCTGGTGTCGGGCGCGGCATGTTCGATATCGATACACTAGGCAGAATTCACCAGAAGATGTGTCAGCAGTTGGAAGAGGCAGGCGCTACGGTAGAATCAATCTTCTACTGCCCCCATACACCAGAGGATGAGTGTGAGTGCCGCAAGCCAAAACCGGGGATGTTCCGCGATATCGAAAAACGTCTCGGCAAGAATTTGGAGGGGGTCTATGCAGTGGGCGACTCCCTGCGTGACCTGCATGCTGCACAAGAGGTAAATGCAACCCCCATTCTGGTAAAGACCGGCAAGGGAATGCGCACCCTGCAGACCAATGATCCCATTCTGGATCGGGTACAGCAGTTTGATGATCTCTACAGCTTTGTCGATGCCCTGCTCAACGGCGATCTCTCCAAATAGTTTCTGATGATCTATCTGCGCTCGATTCTATTCTTTATCGGGATGGTACTCTCTGCACCGGTAATACTACTGGTCGGGCTGCTGGTAGCCCCTTTCCCCTTCTCCATCCGCTACAGGGTAATCAGCCAGTGGGCCATCTTTGTGATCTGGTGGCTCAAGGTGACCTGCAATCTTGACTATCGGGTCGAGGGGCTGGAGCATCTTCAGCAGATCAATAACGCAATCATCTTTTCGAAACACCAGTCCGCCTGGGAGACGATGGCCTTTCAATCGATCTTTCCTCCACAGGTGTGGGTGCTGAAGGAGAGCCTGCTCTGGGTCCCCTTCTTTGGCTGGGGGTTGGCACTACTGAAACCCATCGCCATTGATCGTGGTGCCGGACGCAAGGCGCTGCAGCAGGTGGTGCAGCAGGGAACAGATCGACTACAGAACGGTATCTGGGTGGTGATCTTTCCCGAGGGGACCCGCCTTCCCCCCGGTGAGCAGAAGAAATTTGCCGCCGGTGGTGCCATGCTCGCCAACAAGTCTGGCTATCCGGTGGTACCGGTAGCCCACAACGCCGGCTCTTTCTGGGCCCGTCGCGGTCTGCTGAAAAAACCAGGCACCATTCAGGTACGCATTGGAACCCCAATCAATACCGCTGAACTCTCCAGCAGCGAGATCAATCAGCAGGCAGAAAGCTGGATCAACGCTCAGATGGAAGAACTGGAGTCCAGTTTTTAAAACGGCTACTTTGCTGTCGAACAATCCTTATATCACTTTTCAGATATAAGTAATGTTAGTTAAATTGCTGATTTTAAAAAGATTATTGACATATTCCCTGTTAAAGGGTAAAACCTTAAAAGGCTTCGATTGGTAGGGTTATGCCCTATCGTAAAAATCAAGCAGTCGATTGTTCCATTTCAGGAGAGGTTTTATGTCTGCTCAAGAGAAGTTTTTTGTTATCGACAAACGCAAGGCGGATCGCAACAAGGTCTCTGCACCAATCATTCTGGTCGACGAGCGGGGAGATGAGTGGATCACCAACACAATCGATATCAGTCGTACCGGCCTCTCCTTTATCGCCCCACACGGCTTTCTCGCCTTCGGCAATGCAATCTACCAGATCAAGATCATCAGCCCGTTCACGGACAAGATCTGCATGACCGGTTTTGTCGAGATCCGAGGTCGCAGGGTGATCAATGGTCAATATATCTATGGTGTTGAGACCAAGCGCTTCGAGGTGCTGGATGACATCTACTACAACCTCTCCTCAACCAAACTGGACACCCTGTTTGAAGAGGAGCCCAAGCCTGTTGAGCCGGAACCCACCCTGCCGGAACGTTCTGAATTCCACTTTGGCAGTGAGGAGGAGAAGCCTGCTGAAAACAGAAAAGCGGCCAAACCTGCACTGGTATCCTCAATCAAGTCTTCCCCCAGCTACGATAAGGGAACAATCTTCAAGAACATGATTCTGGGTCAGATCGAGATGTCCCTGTTTGATATCAACAATGCCAAACAGGGCGCCGATAGTAAAGATCCAGAATCACTGCAGCAGCTATATCGCATGCTCAACCATCGACTTGAAGGTCTTAAAGACTTGATCAACCAGGTAGAGCTGCGCAATCAGAGCAAGCTGAGCGTGGCGAGCCAGAAGGCGGAACAACTCTTCAGAAAAACCGATGATGAGGCACTCTATCAGTTCATTCACCAGGGCCAATCCTGTGACGAAGCAATGATGCAGGTAGTTTGTGCCAATGGACAGTGTGAATAAACAGCACAATCCAAAATGACAGAAAACAGACACCTTTAAACAGAGAGGTATCTATAAATATCTTATTGATATAAAAAATTAAATCGATAAACCTTATCAATATGGATAGGTTTATACAGTTGGTCCAGTTATTGCCTTATTGAATGTATGTGAATTTAAATTGAGGCATTATCATGACACGCAATATTATCTGGTTTACCGGCTCACTGTTGTTCGGGGTCTCTCTGCTGCCGCAACTGCTCAACCGGCTAATGGGCACCGCCCCCTCACTGGAGCTCTTCTACAGTAGTCTGCTGAAAATGGAGCCCGGTATCTGGCTGATCGCCACCACACCAGTAATAATTATTTTCTCACTGCGGATGTGGTTTCAGCTCTATCGCAGCAACTACGAACTTAATTAAACATCGAGGTTGGAGACCAGCAGCGCATTCTCCTCGATAAATTCACGGCGTGGTTCTACCAGTTCACCCATCAGGGTGGTAAAGATCTCGTCGGAAGCAATCGCGTCCTCAATACTGACCTGCAACATGCGACGGGTCTCCGGATTCATCGTGGTCTCCCACAGCTGCTCCGGGTTCATCTCACCGAGACCTTTGTAGCGCTGAATCTGCTGACCACGCTTCGCCTCTCGCATCAGCCAGTTGACCACCTCAGAGAAGTGGCTCACCGGTAGGCTCTTTTCACCACGACGGATCTCTGCACCGGCTTCAATCAGTCCATCCAGACTATCGCGCAGTGTCATCATCGCGTTGTACTCAGCCGAGCGGAAGAACTCCTCGGTAAAGATATTGGCCTCAACCATGCCGTGGGTGCGTACGTTGAAACGGATGGCGCGCCCATAACCGGCCTCTGCACCAGCAGAACCACTGATCTGATCCTCCTCCTTGCGATCTGCATTGAGGCTGGCAAGCACCTGCTCCAGCCATTCACTGGCACTGGCGTCATCAACATCGGCCAGCTTCAGTGCTGGAGCCTCCAGCAGAGCCTGCAGCAGATCACGCTCATAACGCTTGGCCAGCCGCTCGATACTGCTCTCCACCTGCAGATACTGCTTGGCCAGACTTTCCAGGGCACTGCCGGTAATTGGAGGTACCGACTCGGAGAGGTAGAGCTGTGCATCGTGGATCGCATTCTGTAGCAGATAATCCTCCAGTGCAGCATCATCCTTCACATAGTGCTCCTGCTTTCCCTTTTTCACCTTGTAGAGCGGAGGCTGGGCAATATAGACATGGCCCCGCTCCACCAGTTCGGTCATCTGACGGTAGAAGAAGGTGAGCAGCAGGGTTCGAATATGGGCACCATCGACATCTGCATCCGTCATGATGATGATGCGGTGGTAACGCAGCTTGTCGGGATCGTAATCCTCTTTTCCGATACCGCAGCCAAGCGCAGTGATCAGGGTACCCACCTCGGCGGAGGAGAGCATCTTGTCGAAACGGGCCTTCTCCACATTGAGGATCTTGCCCTTGAGCGGAAGAATTGCCTGGGTCTTGCGGTCACGACCCTGCTTGGCAGAGCCGCCCGCCGAGTCACCCTCCACCAGATAGAGTTCGGAGAGGGCCGGGTCACGCTCCTGACAATCGGCCAGTTTTCCGGGCAATCCGGCCACATCAAGCACCCCCTTGCGACGGGTCAGCTCACGCGCCTTGCGAGCTGCCTCACGGGCACGGGCTGCATCGACAATTTTTCCGGTAATGGTCTTCGCCTCACCGGGATTCTCAATGAGAAAATCGGAAATCACTTCATAACTAATTGATTCAACAATACTCTGAACCTCGGATGAGACAAGTTTGTCCTTGGTCTGGGACGAGAACTTGGGATCGGGAACCTTGACCGAAATTACCGCCGTCAACCCCTCTCGACTGTCATCACCAGTCAGGGAGACCTTTGATTTCTTGCCAATCCCCTCCTGCTCCACATAACGGTTGATGGAGCGGGTCAAGGCGCCACGGAAACCGGCCAGATGGGTACCACCATCCTTCTGCGGGATGTTGTTGGTGAAACAGAAGATATTCTCCTGATAGGAGTCGTTCCACTGCAGCGCAGCCTCTACCCCTACCCCATCCTTCTCCAGCTGATAGTAGACCACCTTCTCATGGATCGGGGTCTTCTTGCGGTTAAGATGGCTGACAAAGGCACTGATGCCCCCCTCGTATTTAAATACATCATGGCGCTCATCCCCACGCTCATCTCTCAGTTCGATATGGACTCCGGAGTTGAGAAAGGAGAGCTCTCTCAGCCGTTTCGCAAGAATCTCATAGTGGTATTCGGTGGTGGTGAAGATCTCTCCGCTGGGCTTGAAACGAACCTCGGTACCGGACTGTTCGGTATCTCCCACCTCTTTCAGTGGTGCATTGGGTTCACCCAAGGTGTAGCTCTGCTTGTGAATCTTGCCATTGCGGTAGATGGTCAGTTGCAGATCCTCGGAGAGTGCATTGACCACAGAGACCCCCACACCGTGGAGACCGCCAGAGACCTTGTAGGAGTTGTCATCAAACTTGCCGCCGGCATGGAGTACGGTCATGATCACCTCTGCCGCCGAGCGCCCCTCCTCGGGATGCATATCGGTGGGAATACCACGCCCATCGTCACTGACCGTAATCGAGTTATCGGTGTGAATGGTGACACCGATGGTGTTGCAGTGGCCAGCCAAGGCCTCATCGATCGCGTTGTCCACCACCTCGAAGACCATATGGTGCAGACCGGTACCGTCATCGGTATCACCAATGTACATTCCAGGCCGCTTGCGGACCGCATCCAGCCCTTTCAGTACCCGGATATTGGAGGCATCATATTGGTTCTCTTCACTCATGGCTCTTCTCAATGGTATGAAAGGCACCTCTAAAAAATACCCTTTGTCCAGCAATTACTTTGTCAGCTCCGTACTCGAATCCTCATGTACTCGCATGTACACTGCGGCTCTGCGTGCGGTGCTTCCTCGTACTTGCAGCAAAATGTCTATTTTTTAGAGGCACCTTGACACTTCGTTTTCCGGGAAAATCCGGCCAGTCAACTGCCTAAGTATATCATATTCAACCGCTTATCAATCGGGAATGGCTGACAATCTCACTCTGTTATCACAAATTATTCAGCAGATTTACACCATTTATACATCGGTTATCCACAATTTATCCCATCACCGGGAAATCATCGTGTGGATAAATCTCTCCATGTTCCACGTGAAACACTTTGATCGGATATCGGTTGGCAAGATCCTCCACCTTATCTGCTGTAGTCGCAAAGACCTGATGGCCACTCTCGATCAGATGACCAAAGATGGTCAGGCTGTTTTCCCTGTCCAGTTCAGAAAAAAGGTCATCAATCAACACTACCCCCCTCTTCCCTCGCTGCTGATCAAGATGTGAAAGTTGTGCAAGGTAGAGTCCCATCGAGAGCAATTTGGCCTGCCCTCTCGATAGCACCTGTTTTGCCTTGTCGCCCCCACTGCGAATTATCAGATCCGCCTCCTGTGGACCAATCACTGCATGACCCAACATTCGCTCTCGCTGTTCACTCTGATTCAGTGCTTCACTCAGTGTCAACGACTCCTTCCACCCCTGCTTGTACTCAAACTGGATATCCAGATCAGAGAGTACCGGAATTTTTGATGAGATCTGATCCTGATAGGTAGTGACCAAAGATTCAATATAGTGCCTACGATGGTGAGTCAGTGCCTCACCCACCTCGACCATCTGCTGGTTCCAGTAATTGATTTCACTCTCGATCCCCTTCCCTCTTTTCAACAGAGCATTCCTCTGTCGGAGGATCTTCTTGTACTTTTTACTTAGTGAGAGGAAAAGAGGTTCCACGTGGAACATGCCCCAATCCAGAAAAGATCGACGTCCCTTGGGAGGTCCCATCACCAGATCAATCGATTCTGGAGTAATGATCTGTAGTGGCAGCTGTTCTGCAAATTCAGAGAGGCGCTGTACCGGACTGTGGTTGATCTGCAACCGTTGAACCGATCTTCCCCGCTCCATACCTACTGAAAGTATTGCACCAGAGGGGGTCTGAATATGGGCAGAGACAATCAGCGTGGATTGCCCCTCCTGCACCACAGGAACAACGGTTGAGGTACGAAAAGAGCGCCCGGTACCGAGCAGTGAAATAGCCTCCAACAGGCTGCTCTTTCCACTCCCGTTGGCACCGGTAATCAGGTTAAAACTGGAAGATGGCTCAATCTCAAGTTGAGAAATGATGCGACAATGATTGACCCGAAGGTGCTGTATTGACACTTAAACTCGTTTAAATTCAATAATATAAACTAAGTATTCGCTGAGTTTTGCAACTGATTCAGATTGTCTCTGAAATTCTCCAGATCAAGGCAGAAAATGTGAGTGTATATGTATACATGACCGTTTTCGAATGAAGATATGGTGGATTTCAGGGGTAAGCTGAACAGTTACAATCTCATCGGCATTACAACAAACTTGTACTCCTCTTCCTCACTCTCTGTATGGATCAGGCTACTGCTGTTCTCATCAACAAAGTAGATGGTCACCTCCTCCTCATTCACCACAGAAAGGGCATCCATCATATAGGCGGAATTGAAACCGATCTCCATCGCCTCACCATTATAGGTCACCTGGAGTTCCTCCTCCGCCTCCTCCTGATCCGGATTGTTGGCATGGATCGCAACTGATTGCTCACTCATCGCCATCCGGATACCACGATACTTCTCATTCGAGAGGATTGATACACGACTGATAGCACTACGGAAGCCATCCTTATTGGCGACCAGGGTACGCTCTCCCTCCCTTGGAATCACCCGGTCATAATCTGGATAGCGGCCATCAATCAGCTTGGTGGTCATCGTCAGTTCACCCAGCGAAATCTGTAGATGGTTAGAACCGATTGCCACGGTGACTGGATCATCACTATCATCCAGTAGACGCATCAACTCCTGTACCGCCTTGCGGGGAATGATGACCTGCTTCTTCTCACCATAGTCCTCCCCCATAGTACGGCGAGCATAGGCAAGACGGTGACCATCCGTAGCCACCAGTCGAATTTCATTATCCTCCAGTTCCATCAACAGACCGTTGAGGTAGTAACGCACATCTTGCTGCGCCATCGAGAAATGGGTCTTCTGCAACAGATTTTTCAGTGCAGCTTGTGAAAGCTCACCTACTATGGTGGCCTCACTGATTTCATCCACTCGGGGAAAGTCATCTGCAGCCAGTGTAGAGAGGGTAAAACGACTCTTGCCGGAACGGACGGTTGCCCGATTGCCATCAATGGTCAGGTTGATATTGGATTGATCTGGCAGCGCCTTGCAGAGATCAAAGAATTTACGGGCAGGAATCGTGTTAGTGCCTGCTGTTGAATCATTTTCCAATGCCAACTGCATTCGGATCTCTACCTCAAGGTCGGTACCGATTAGCGTCAAATCATTCTGTTCAGAGACATCAACGAAGATGTGCGAGAGGATAGGTAGTGTTTGTCGTTTCTCTACAGCACCACTGATCGATTGGAGTGGTTGCAACAGCTTCTCGCGTGAAATGGAAAATTGCATCTTCAGAGTTCCTCTAAGCTATATAAAAAGTAGTTTATATATAAAGATAGTTGTTATATTAGGTTACTAAATGAGTTGTTGATAACTTCAATTAAAAAATACTTATCAATAGGTTATATTTTTTCTCAAACTGTATCAAAGCATGAAACAAAAGTGTGTCCATGCTGTGGATAAGTTCGGATGATCAAACTTTTTCCGCTCTGTTTTCAGCTTATCCACAGGCTATTGAACAGCTTGTTCTTCATATTCCCTAGGCACTGAGCAGTCGGCGCAGCGCCTTGTAATCTTCATTGGTTCTTGAATCCTCTTCCCGTAGTTCCTTTACCTTTTTACAGGCGTGGATAACGGTAGTGTGATCCCTGCCACCAAATGCCTTGCCAATCTCAGGAAGGCTCTTCTCTGTCAGCTCCTTGGCCAGTGCCATTGCAATCTGGCGAGGGCGGGCAATAGAGCGGGATCGACTCTTGGAGAGCAGGTCAGAGAGTGAAACCTTGTAGTAATCCGAGATGGTCTTCTGAATATTATCAATCGAGATCAGACGATCATGGACTGCAATCAGATCACGTAGCGCATTGCGGGTGCTCTCCAGCGTAATGGTCTCGCCGGTGAGTTGAGTATTGGCACGTACATTGTTGAGTGCCCCCTCCAGCTCTCTTACATTGGATTTTACCAGCTTGGCAATCTCGAAGGCGGCCTCCTGTGGTAACTCCATTGAGAGCTGTTCCGCCTTCTTCATCAAAATGGCGACACGGGTTTCAAACTCTGGTGGCTCTACGGCAACGGTCAATCCGGCACCAAAGCGGGATTTCAGTCGATCCTCCAGATTTTCGATCTCTTTTGGATACTTGTCACTGGTAAGGACGATCTGCTTGTTCCCCTCCAGCAGAGCATTGTAGGTGTTGAAGAACTCCTCCTGTGAAGAGTTCTTGCCTGCAAAGAACTGGATATCATCGATCAGCAGCACATCCAGCCCATGAAAGTACTGTTTGAACTGGTCAATGGTGTGGTGGCGTAGCGCACTCACCATATCGTTTACAAAATTCTGTGAGCGGATATAGAGGATACGGCTGGTTGGGTCCTGCTTCAGCAGATGGTTGCCGATGGCATGCATCAGGTGGGTCTTGCCCAGACCGGTTGAACCATGAATGAATAGCGGGTTGTATCCCCCACCTGGATTGTCGGCCACCTGTCTGGATGCAGCATGGGCAAGTTGGGTGGTCTTGCCTTCCACGAAATTCTCAAAGGTAAGAAATGGATTGAGGTTATTTTCGAAATGTTTGGGTTCGGAGACCCCGATAGCTGGAGCGCTTTGCTGATTTATTGGGGGGGCAGTGCCAACCAGCAGATTTACGGTGTGTATACCACTGTCTGCATCATTGATAACCTGATGAATGATATCAATAAAGTGCTCTTGAACATGGTCCAGTACGAATGGATTGGGGGCAAATAGATCCATCACGCCCCGATTTTCATCGGCGTGCAGCGGTCCGATCCAGGCACGAAAATCCTGATCGGATAACTCTCGGCTAAGAATCTGTCGGCAATGACTCCAGACCGCACTCAACGGTAATCTCCTGTTTGGTGGTATATGAGGTTGGGGGATGGTTGGATCTGTGTTGCTGTAACACAATTCCCCTCTTCTTTTGCAGCGAGATTGTAGCCCCAAGAAAAAAAGTTATCCACAACTGATTGAGACAGAAAAATGAAAAAAATTCTATGATTACCCGCTTTATTGGTTGATTTGTTAGGGGAATGCCAGTAAAGTTCGCGGTTCCCTGAAGAGAGCGGGCCTTTGACCATTGCTCTCTTGGCAACAGATTGAATGGATATAGGTGAATAGTCATGAAACGTACATTTCAACCCAGTGTGCTGAAGCGTAAGCGTACTCACGGATTCCGTGCAAGAATGAAGACCAAGTCTGGTCGCAAGATCCTGAATGCTCGCCGAGCAAAGGGTCGTGTACGCCTCTCTGCCTGATTGAATAGTCTGTAGAGAGAGATAAAAGGAGGTGCTTCAGGCACCTCTTTTTTATTGTGCAAATGGAACGCTCCTTTTCAACCGATGTCCGCCTGCTGAATGCAACAGATTTTGGTCGGGTCTTCCAGAAGGGATGCTGCAAGGCGGGTGACCAGGCCTTTCTGTTGCTTGCTACTTATAATGAGTTGAATCGCGCACGATTGGGGCTGACGATTGCCAAAAAGCAGCTCAAGCGGGCAGTTGATCGCAACCGGGTCAAGCGCATTGCCAGAGAGGCCTTCCGTCATCAGCAATCCACCCTTGCGGGAATTGATATTGTTGTACTCTGCAGATCAGGTGCCACCGGGCTGGACAAGGGGGAAATCCGTCGCAAACTGGACCGGCTTTTCGATAAAATAGCCCGCCTCAACAACCGTTAACATTCGTAGTTCATCATGGATACTCAAAGACTGATCCTTGTGATCGCACTCTCCTTTATCTCTCTGCTGCTATGGGATGCCTGGCAATTGGATCATGGTGCCGGTCAGCAACCTGTCGCACAGACTGAATCACTGGGATTGAAGGAGGCGATGAATGCCGGAACACCTGCAGTACCGCAGGCACCTCAGTCCGGTGGTGGCCTCCCCAATATAGCAGTACCGGAAGCGGGGCAGGGGAGCCAGCCGGTTGTAGCACCGACTCCAGTAGCCACCAGGGTGGGAGAGTCGGTCTATATAGAGACCGATCTGTTGAGTGTTACCCTCAATACTCAGGGAGGTGACCTGCGTCAGGTGGATCTGATCCAGCATGGCAAGGATTCGGAGCACAAGGATATCCCGTTCCGGCTGATGGGTGAGGAGGGGAGAATCTTCTTTATTG
Organism: uncultured Piscirickettsiaceae bacterium; assembly: GCA_964344805.1. Classification (GTDB taxonomy): domain Bacteria; phylum Pseudomonadota; class Gammaproteobacteria; genus Thiopontia. The sequence goes on from CAYFOU010000041.1 coordinate 14,250, forward strand.
CCCAGAGTGGATTAAAGGGGGCCGCCGGTACCGAGGCGGGCCAGTATCCCAGCCATCAGGCACTCTATAATGTATCGCAGAATCGCTACATTCTGGCCTCTGGTGAAAACGAGTTGCGGGTTCCAATGGTATGGAGTGATCCGGCATCCAATTTGAAGATCACCAAGACCTATATCTTCAAGCGTGACAGCTATAAGGTGGATGTGGAATATCATGTCGAGAATGGTAGTGACAGTGATTGGAGGGGTGGTGTCTATGCTCAACTGTTAAGAAATAGTGAGGCCCCGGAGGCGGAGAGTGCCTTCCTCTACACCTTTACCGGAGGGGTTACCTATACTCAGGAAGAGCTCTATCAGAAGGTAGAGTTTGATGAGATGGCGGAATCTCCATTGACCCGATCCACCGATAGCGGCTGGGTGGCGATGATTCAGCACTACTTCCTTGGTGCAGTGGTACCGCATCAGGGACAGAAACCAACCCTCTACACTTACCAGCCCACTCAAGGTCGTTATGCGATCGGCACCATTCTGCCCGCAGTTACGGTACCGGCGGGTAGTAGCGGGGATCTCTCCATCCAGCTATATGTTGGTCCAAAGGATCAGGATCGTCTGGAACAGATTGCGCCGGGGCTGGAGCTGACGGTTGATTATGGCTGGCTGACCTTCCTTGCGCAGCCGCTGTTCTGGATCCTCAATATGATTCAGGATGTGGTTGGTAACTGGGGCTTCTCCATCATCATTTTGACGATTCTGATCAAGCTGGTCTTCTACAAGCTCTCCGAGACCAGCTACAAGTCAATGGCACAGATGCGCAAGCTTACCCCACGTCTGACCGCATTGAAGGAGCGTTATGGAGATGATCGCCAGAAGATGAATGAGGCGATGATGCGTATCTACCGTGAAGAGAAGGTTAACCCGATGGGGGGCTGTCTGCCGATTTTGGTACAGATTCCGGTCTTCATTGCCCTCTACTGGGTGCTGCTGGAGAGTGTGGAGATCCGTCAGGCCCCATTCATTCTCTGGATTGATAATCTCTCGGCGATGGACCCCTACTATATCCTGCCGCTGGTGATGGGCGCCTCAATGCTGGTTCAGCAGAGGCTCAACCCGGCACCGCTGGATCCGATCCAGCAGAAGGTAATGATGATCCTGCCGGTTATCTTTACTGTCTTCTTTGCCTTCTTCCCGGCGGGACTGGTGCTCTACTGGGTGGTAAACAACATCATCTCGATTGCACAGCAGTACTACATCACCCGTCAGATCGAGGCCGCTGGATAGTTGAGTCAATATCCTGAAGAGACCATCTGCGCCCAGGCCACCGCCAATGGCCGGGGCGGGGTAGGGATTCTTCGGGTCTCGGGCGATCTTTCCCGTTCCATTGCCGAAGCAATTCTCGGTAAACTGCCTGCAGCACGGGTAGCGGAGCTGCTCGATTTTCGTGATGAGCAGGGCCAGCCCATTGATCAGGGGTTGGCGATCTTCTTCCCCAACCCCCACTCCTTTACTGGTGAGGATGTACTGGAGCTGCACGGCCACGGTGGCCCGGTGGTGATGGATCGTCTGATGCGGCGGGTGCTGGGGTTGGGTGCACGTGCTGCACGCCCTGGTGAATTCTCTGAACGTGCCTTTCTCAATGGCAAGATGGATCTGGTGCAGGCGGAGGCGATTGCCGATCTGATCGACTCTGCCTCGGAGCAGGCGGCCCGATCGGCGCTGCGTTCGCTGCAGGGAGCCTTCTCTACTGAAGTACATCGACTGGTGGAACTGGTTACTGAACTGCGGATCTATGTGGAGTCCTCAATGGACTTTCCAGAGGAGGAGATCGATTTTCTGGCAGAGGGGGATGTGGTCAGTCGATTGCAGGACATTATCCAGCAGGTCGAGCAGGTGGTAGAGAGTGCCAGGGAGGGGGTACTGCTGCAGGAGGGGATGACACTGGTGATTGCCGGTCGACCCAACGCAGGCAAGTCGAGTCTGCTCAATGCGCTCTCCGGCAAGGAGTCCGCCATCGTGACCGAGATCCCCGGTACCACTCGGGATCTGTTGAAGGAGCAGATTGAGATCGATGGATTGCCGATCCACATTATCGATACCGCAGGGCTGCGTGAGAGTGAGGATCGGGTGGAGCAGGAGGGGATTCGCCGTGCCTGGCGAGAGATTGAGCAGGCGGATCGGGTGTTGTTGCTGGTGGATGATCAGCAGGGGATGAGTGAAGAGGATCGACAGACCCTGCAGCAGATGGGGGAAGTTCCGGTCACCATCGTTCGTACCAAGATTGATCTAAGCGGCAGTGATGCGGGACTGTACAATGGTGAGTTGGCCATCTCCTCAAAAGATGGACAGGGGATGGATACACTGTGTGACTTCCTTAAACAGACAGCTGGTTATCAGGCCAGTGGGGAGGGGACCTTTCTTGCCCGTCGTCGCCATCTGGAGGCGCTGCAGCAGGCGCGCTGTTCACTGGAGCAGGGGAGAAAACAGCTCAACGATTTTCATGCCGGGGAGCTGCTGGCGGAAGAGCTGCGTCAGGTGCAGGAGGCACTCTCTGAGATTACCGGTGAATTCACCAGTGATGATCTATTGGGCAAGATTTTCTCGACCTTCTGTATTGGTAAGTAAAGGCTAAGCTGTAAAAATCCAGACTCTGTGGTCAGCAGCTACAGAATACCGTTAGTGAACCAACCAATCCTCTCGCTTGTGTCTTATACGAACAATAATGACTTCTCTCTGTGGAGTAATGTCATAAAGAATGATATGCGATTTATAGGGATGAACCCTCAATGGGGGGCTAAGTTCCAGTCTTGGTCTGGCTGCTTCCGGGTTGCTGGATAGGAAATGAAAAGTTGCTTTGAGTCCTTCATGATACTGCTCTGCTTGATGAGCCCCAAACCCCTGAATACCATTCAAATATAACCTAAATCCTGCAAACCACTCGCAAATCAAGTAGAGAAAAGGCAGACTCCTCAG
>CAYFOU010000042.1:0-16989 GCA_964344805.1 uncultured Piscirickettsiaceae bacterium
TATGTACGGTGGTGTGGAAGGGGGCGTCAGTAATGGCGCTCCCTATCCGATGTATTATTTTGTGTTCTCACAGCTTATGGATTCAATGGTGACTAGAGCAAAATCGACAATGGCGACCTCTTTCCTGTCTATCGTGACCGTTCTGGTTTTGTTGACAGGGTGTAGTGATAGCCATGAACAACAAGAGGTCAATTTTCAGGACAGGCTCAGTGATATCGAGCTGAATGCCATGAAGCCCCATAAGGAGGAGAATGTCCTGCTCTTTGGCTTTGATCTGCGAGACAGTCCTGAGGAGGATGCACATCAATATCTCCCCTTTCTATCCTATCTATCCAGGGCCACCGGTTATCCGTTTGAGCTCCGTTTTACCCCGGAGGATGAAGAGATCATCCACCGTTTGGGAAGTGGCAAGGTGCAGTTTGCCGCCATTGGTGCAGGCTCCTACATTGAGGCACGCCAGAAATATGGGGTAGAGATCCTGGCAAGAGGCCGTAATCCGCAGGGCAAGGCGGAATACCAGTCGCTGATTGTGGTCCCTCCCCAGAGCACGCTGGAGCGTGTGGCTGACTTGAAAGGGAAGCACTTTGCCTTTGGTAGCGTAAGCTCGACACAGGGGCATATCATCCCTCGAATCATTATGGCCAAGCAGGGGGTCTCATTGAGTGATCTGGAAAGTTATACCTATACCGGTTCCCACGCCAATTGCGCCAATGCCGTGGTGTCCGGGAAAGCGGATGCCTGTGGTCTGCAGGACAACATGGGGGCCAGATTGGCCAAGGAGGGGAAGGTGAGGGTTTTGCATGCCTCAAACTCTTTCCCTTCCAGCGGTATCGCGGTGAACCCAGAGGTGTCTGTCGAGGTACGGAACCGCGTGTTGAAGGCACTGCTGGAATTTGATCCACAGGGGCGTGATGCAGCAGGACTCTACCATTGGGATCGCACCGAAATGCCTCGTGGTTTTCAATCCGCAAAGGATGAGGATTACCGTGAACTGCGTGATTGGGGGCAGCGTCTGAAAGAGGAGTCAGAGACAGGACAATGAGTCTTTATCTTCGCATTACACTGATTATCGCCTTCACTGCCGTTGCAGTGGGCGGGTTCACTTCATGGATCGCCAACGGGATCGTTACCGACGCCTATATCGAGGCCTGGGAGCATGAGACCGAGGCCGTCACCCAAACGCTGCGAGATACCCTGACGACACAGGTGATCAATCGCGAGAAGTTGCCGGTTCAGAAAACCTTGCAGAATATCGTTTCCAGTATGGAGGACCTCCACTTTGCCTTTGTGGTCGGTTTTGATGGTGAGATCTTTGCCCATACCTTTGAAGGTGGATTTCCCAAGGGGTTGGTGGTGGGGATCCGGCATGATGCCACCCACTCCTCATCGCATCTTGAAAATCAGATGGTGCGTGATGGCGACAAGAGCATATTGATGACAGGAAGTATGCTGATTGAGGGGATGCGGGCCCATGTCCATCTGGGCTTTGACAATGCACGCCTGATGGATGCGAAGATGCAGGCACAGAACAGAATCTGGTCCGTGACGATGATGGTGGTGCTCTGCAGCATTCTCGTTGGGGTATTGGCGGTTCGGGTGATGACACGACACCTGAAAACGCTATCCGACCGGATTGCTGAATTTGGCCACACTGGGACGGATGAGTTGCCTCCTCTTACCGGGGGTGGCCCCGAGGTGCAGGGGTTGGTCTCCGCCATTCGTCAGATGATGGAGTCTCGACAGCGGGTGGAAGAGCGGCTGGAGGTGGCCAACAAACAGTTGGAGGGGTTTGCCTACTCTGTCTCGCACGACCTGCGTGCCCCCTTGCGCGCGGTCGATGGTTTCAGTGCGGCCCTGGTCGAGGACTATGAGGAGAAGCTGGATGGTCAGGCAAAAACCTACCTGCAGTATCTGCGCGAGGGGGCGCAGAAGATGGCGCAGTTGATCGATGACATCCTCAAGCTATCCAGACTGACGCGTGCCGAGATGGTGGTGGAGCCTACCGACCTCTCGATGGTGGCGATGGAGGTGGCGGAAGAGATAATGCTGCGAGACCCTGGGCGGGAGAACTGTTTCGAGATTGAGCCGGAGCTGGTGGCAGAGGCGGACATGCGCTTGATGAAGGTGGTGCTTGAAAACTTGCTGGGAAATGCCTGGAAATTCACCGCAGGTCGATCCGAGCCACGCATCGTGGTGGGTCGGGAAGAGCAGGATGGAAAGCCGGTCTTCCTGGTGCGGGACAATGGAGCGGGATTCAATATGGATTATGCCGACAAGCTGTTTGTGCCGTTCCAGAGGCTCCACTCCAATGAGGAGTTTGAGGGGACCGGTATTGGCCTCTCCACGGTCCATCAAGTGATCGACCGGCACGGAGGGCGCATCTGGGCTGAAGGAGTGGTGGATCAGGGGGCAACTTTCTACTTCGAACTCCCCTGATGCAGAGCGGACAACCGGTTGGTTGATCAGTTGACGCTCTTCTGCTGCAGCAGCGCTTCAATCTTCTCTGCCGCCACCGGCCTGCTGAAGAGATAGCCTTGATACTCGTCACAGCCGCTCTCGCGCAGGAAGCTCAGTTGCTCTTCGGTCTCCACCCCCTCGGCCAGTACCGTCATCCCCAGATTCTGGCTGATGGAGATGATGGAGCGGACCAGAGAGAGATCTTCCGGGTCGAAGGGGATGTTGCGCATGAATACCTGATCAATCTTGTTGGTGTGGAGATCGAGTGAACGCAGACTCCCCAGTGAGCTGAAGCCGGTGCCGAAGTCATCCATCGCCAGGCGGATCCCCATCTGCTTGAGCTGGTTCAGCTTCTGCTGATTTTCCGGGGTCGGCTCCATCATCAGTGATTCGGTAATCTCCAGCTCCAGGCAGTGTGGGGGTAGCTTGCACTCCTTGAGGGTATCGCTGACGGCCTCGACAATATTGTCGGTGCTGAACTGGCGAACTGAAAGGTTCACCGCCATCTTCAGCTCGCTGTGCCCCTGTCTGTGCCAACGCCTCAGCTGGGTGGCCGCCTGGGTCAACACCCAGCGCCCGACATCGATGATGGCACCACACTCTTCCAGTACTGGAATGAATTGATCGGGGGGGATCTCCTCTCCCTCCAGTCGGCCACTCCAGCGCAGCAGTGCCTCGACCCCAAGCATCTCGTTGCCGATGACGCTGAGCTGTGGCTGATAGAGAAGATAGAACTCTCCCCGGTCCAGTGCGTGGCGCATGATCTCGGTCAGTTTCATCTTGTGGGTCAGCATCGCACCGATGTCCTCATCAAAGAAGCGGAACTGGCTGCGCCCCTGCTGCTTGGCGTTGTACATGGCGATGTCGGCATTGCGCAGCAGGGTGTTCTCGATATAGGCGAGCTGCTCCTGCGGGTTGTCATTGTGGGCATGGGCCTCGCGAATGATCGCCTCGTCAGGAAATAGTGCAATGCCGATGCTGGGGCTGGTGACCAGCTCATGGGACTCCAGCAGATAGGGGGCGGAGAGTTCAAGATGCATCCGTTTGGCAATGTTGCGGATCTCGTGCAGACCGCTGAATTGCTGAATGATAACGGTGAACTCGTCCCCCCCCAGCCGGGCCGCAATATCGTGATCACGCAGGACATGTTTCAGCCGTGATGCACAGGACTTGAGCAGGGCATCGCCATACTCGTGACCATGCATGTCATTGATGCGCTTGAAGTGGTCGAGATCGATAAAGAAGAGGGCCAGTGCAGTCTCATGGCGCAGTGCATCCGAGAGCCGGTTGCGCAGCTCCTGCATGAAGAGGAAGCGGTTGGGGAGCCCGGTGAGGGAGTCGAAGTGGGCCATGTGGTGGAGCTGCTTCTCCGCCTCCTTGCGTTCGATGATCTCATGCTGCAGCTCTTGTGTACGCTCCTCCACCCGCTGCTCCAGCAGCTCACTGGCATGCTTCAGCAGATAGATGGAGCGCCCGACAATGAGCAGAATCAGTACCAGGGTGACCAGTGCGATGTAGATGGTGCGGTGGCTTGCCTTTGCCTGGTGGGCCAATGAGTAGTCGATGAACTCATGGCGCTTCTGGTCGTGGAGCTGGCGCAGTTGCAGTAGCCCCTCCAGCGCCTCCTGGTGGGCATCAATCGCGCCGTTGTTGATCCACAGTGCCCTTGCGGCAGCAATCTCATCAATCGATAGCAGGCTGATCGATTCGGCAATCACCGGGGCGGCCACCCGGGTGCGTTCAATGGCGCGGTTGAGGATTGCCAGCTCGTCGGCCTCGGTGGTCAGGGCAAGCAGTTCGGTACGTGCCCGGATATGACGTGCCGCCTCTCTGGAGAGGGTCTCCAGAATGTTGTCAAACTCCAGTGGATCTCCGATCAGCAACATGTGGCTGAGAATGATGGCGCGGTTGTAGGCGGAGAGGTGCATCTCTGCCGCCAGCCACGCCTTGCGGTCATACTGCTCCATGGTCTGGGTGATCTTGCTGCGGGTCTGGCGGGTATCTGAGACGGTGGTCATCACCATCACCACCACCAACACCACGATCAGCAGGGTGCCCAGAGGAATGAAGTAGTGATTCCTGATGCGCTCAGAGAGTGAATGCTCTGTTGAAGATGCCGTGCTGTTTTTCTTCATGAAATCCCCGGCCAAAAGGTGAATCCGCTATGGACCTGCAGCGGGCAGTGAATACCATACCGTCTAAGTATAGAAAGAAAAAAGCGTTTTGGAATCAGATCAGTATCTTGTTATGTTGCTGAATACTGGATAAAGACGGGGGTAATAACCATTGGGGGTACTATTGCTGATATGATTCAACGGATGAATAGAGACAAGGTAATTGTGGGGTAGAGAGGGTATGGAACATAGCCCGCAGACCATCAACCTGCTGCGTTGGCTGGGTACCGTCACCGGGGTTGCCGGTGCAGCGCTGCTTGCGCTCAATATCGGGATCTCCCGTTATGGTTTTGTTGCCCTGCTGCTTTCGGCTCTGCTCTATAGTTACACCTCATGGCGGGATCGGGACTATCCGTTGCTATCGCTACAGTCCACCTTTATCGGCATCAATCTGCTCGGTATCTGGCGCTGGTTTGTGGTTTGAGGTGCTCCTGGAAATGGCAGGTGACAGAGAGAGGGAGTGAGTAAGCAGCAGATGGAGAAGGTCAAGATATCTGGAGAAAAGCCATTTGATGGCAAGATTCTGGTGGCCGAAGATACCCTCACCCTGCAGATCGTTGAGCGGCGTCTGCTGGAGTCTCTGGGCTTTACCGTAAAGGTGGCCAATAATGGGCAAGAGGCGGTTGAGCAGGCTCTGGCGGAGCATTTTGATCTGATTCTGATGGATATGAGGATGCCGGTGATGGATGGTGCCGAGGCGATCCGAGTATTGAAAGAGAGCGGCTGCCCAACCCCTGTTGTTGCAGTTTCAGCCGATATGCCTGAAACCGAAGAGCTGTTCGGGCCCGATGATTTCCTCTCCAAGCCCATTCTCAAACAGGCGCTGATGCGTATTATCCGCAAATTCTTCTATGAGTCCGCTTGCTCAACCTCTTCTGCAGGGGAAGAGAGTGCCAACTCCGGCAGGGCACACTGCAGCTATGGGGTGGAGGGGTTCCATTTTGATCAGGCGCTCTCCTGTTTTGATGGCTCAATTTCGGGCTATCGTCTGGTGGTTTCGGTCTTTTTGCAGCACTATCCTGATATGCTGCACCAGTTCCGTTCAGCAATTGAGCTGGGGGATTTGCAGGCTGCAGTGCGTGGCATGCACCGCTTCAAGGGCAATTTGCTGCAGCTGGGGGCGATCGAGATGGCCGATTATACGGCCAGGGTGGAGGCGAGGTTGAGGGCAGAGAGAGAGCTGGATGATCTGGATCTGCTGGTGGAGGAGGTCATTCAGCGGATGGAGCGGACGGCTGAGCAGCTGCACCGGATACTGCCCCGACTGGATCGGCGTTGTAAGATATAGGCTATGCAGAAGAAAAATATTCTGATTGTGGATGATGATCCCACCTTCCGGGCGATGATCCGGCATGCGCTTGAGGAGCGAGGCTATGGGGTGGTTGAGCAGGCGTCAGGATTTCATACCAACGCCACGATTCGTGAATATCAGGTCTCACTGGTTATCCTCGATATCTTGATGGAGGAGCATGACGGCATGGAGACCATCACTGAAATTCGTGATGCCTTCCCCAATCTGCCGGTGGTGGTGATCTCGGTAGACCCCTTCTATCTCTCTATCATTCCTCATCTGGGGGCCAATGAATCCTTTCTGAAACCGATTGACCTGAAAAAGGTTTTACCCGCCATTGATCGTTGGCTTGGAGGTGATTCCGGATAGAGATGGTTGCTGGGGTCTCCCGCATGCTTTGTGCCTATTTGGGTGCATTTATCAAAATGACCCATACAATAAAAGACAAGGGCCATGAGAATGGATGACGAGTAGATACTCAGCAGTTCAGGATTGAAGAGATGGACACTGTCGGCAGACTGCCAAATCAGCAACGGAAGCGAATCCTCCTCTATTGGGGGCTCTCCCTCTCTCTATTGATAGGGTATCTGCTGTTAAGAGAGGTTCCCTGGCGCAGTGATGCCCAGTTTCATACCCTGCTGGAGGTGATTGCCACCCTGCTGGCACTGATGGTGGGGGCGGTGGCACTGGTTCGCTACTACAGTCGCCCGGTCAACAGCTACCTGTTTGTCGGTACCGGTTTCCTCGGTACCGCTTTCCTTGATGGCTACCATACCGTGGTCACCTCTACCTGGCTCTCTGTCTATGCCCCTTCGCTACCCGCTGCGCTGATTCCCTGGAGCTGGGTCGCCTCCCGCCTGTTCCTGTCGGTGATGCTCTATGTCGGATTGCTGGCGATATTGCGGGAGCAGAGATTGGGGGATGCAGGAAAGATTGATGCCCGCTGGGCCTATCTGGGCACGGCACTGTTCACTCTGGTCAGCTTCTTCTTCTTTGCCCTGGTGCCATTGCCACAGGCCTATTGGCCCGACATATACCATTTCCACCGGCCACAGGAGCTGATTGCGGCACTCTTTTTTCTGTTGGCGCTGATCGGGTATCTGCGTGAGGGCTCCTGGAGAACTCAATCCTTTGAGCACTGGATGGTGCTGGCGCTGATTTCCAGTGTAATTGGACAGACGATCTTTATGCCTGGCTCGCAAGAGCTGTTTGATGCCGATTTTGATATGGCCCATTTCCTGAAGAAGATCTCCTACATCTTTGTGTTGACGGGATTGCTGATCAATATGCTCTTCCTCTATCGGCAGGCGGATCTCTCCACTCGATTGCAGCATGAGATTGAGGAGCGAACACGGGCTGAGCACAAGGCGCAGCAGGCCAGTCATCAGCTACAGGCAATCTTTGAGGGGGTGGAGGATGCGATCTACGTCTCTGACCTTGAAAGCTATGAGTTGCTCTATGTAAACCCCGCTTTCAGAAAGCGCTGGGGGGAGGTTGAGCTGGGTACCGCCTGTTACCGTGTTGTGGGGGGAGATGAGATCCCCTGTCCATTCTGCAAACAGGGACGACTGTTTGGTGAGACTGCAGAGCAAAGTATGATCTGGGAATATCAGGATGCACTCAGTGGGCGCTGGTATCGCTGTATGGACAAGGTGATTTTCTGGGGGGATGGCAGACCCGTTCACTTCCAGCAGGCGGCGGATATTACCAGGCAGAAAAAGGTTGAGCAGCAGAGAGCCCATTATCAGAAACGGCTGGAGCATGATGTAGAGCAGCGGACGCTACAGCTCACCACACGTACCAGAGAATTGGAGCAGGCCAATCATGATCTGGAGAGCTTCAGTTATTCAATCTCTCACGATTTGCGTGCGCCATTGCGAGCCATCGGTGGATTTGTATCGATCCTGGAGGAGGAGTATGCGCCCAGGCTGGATCAGGAGGGGCTGCGCCTGATCAGTGTAGTGCGTGATAATGCCGGCAAGATGGGGAGTCTGATCGAGAATATTCTCCTCTTCTCCCGTGCGGGACGGCTGGAGCTGGAGCATGATCGGATTGACATGAATCGTCTGGTTGAAGAGGTGTGGGAAGGGCTGGCAGAGGAGCGCAAGCAGGGACACTACCGATTAAGTGTTGCAGAGTTGCCTGTGGTGGAGGGGGATATCCATGCACTGCGCCAGGTGGTGCAGAATCTGCTCTCCAATGCGGTGAAGTTCAGCCGTGATCGGGAGCTGGCAGAAATTTCAGTGCGAGCAGAAGAGGTCAATGGAGATTGGGTCCGCTACAGTGTTGAGGATAATGGGGTGGGGTTCAATCAGGAGTATGTGAATAAACTGTTTTCACTGTTCCAGCGTCTCCATACGGTGAATGAATTTGAGGGTACCGGTGTTGGGCTGGCCATTGTGAAGCGTTTTATACAGAAGCATGGGGGGCGTGTTGGGGTGAAAGCGGAGTTGAATCGGGGGGCTGTCTTCAGCTTTGAGTTACCGAAGGTTCAGCCTGATTTTGAGTTGGATAATGAGCAGAGAGGAGATGGTGATGAACGGAACCGTTGAAGTGGATATTTTGCTGGTTGAGGATAATCCTGCAGACGCTGAATTGACCATTCGGGCACTGAAGAAAAACAAGATTGCCAACCATATTGAGTGGATGAAAGATGGTGAAGAGGCGCTGGATTACCTTCTGAACAGGAATGGTGTGCTGCCCAAGGTGGTACTGCTGGATCTGCGCTTGCCCAAGGTGGATGGAATCGATGTATTGCGGGCGATCCGTGAGGATGAAAAGGTGAAAGACCTTCCTGTAGTGATTCTCACCTCCTCCAGAGAGGACAAGGATCTGGTGGCGGCCTATGATCTCAGGGTCAATAGTTACGTGCGCAAGCCAATTGATTTCAATGAATTTGCAAAAACGGTTTCAGATCTGGGGATGTATTGGCTGCTGGTCAATGAGGTTCCGGCTGGTGATTAGATGATAATGGTGGGGTGGTCTGCTGGGCGCAGACTGCTTCACCAGGGAGGGGAGTAGTGATGGCAATTCGGTGGAAATTGATGTTGATCATGGTGGTGGTTTCACTGTTTCCGCTGCTGCTGTTTATCTCCTCGGCCGGGCTGGAGACGCGTGCCGTTTTCTCTGAAGAGATTGGTCGAAGTTATGAACTGCTGGCGCGGGACAAGGCACAGGCGGTAGCCATGCTGCTGAACCGCCGGATCAAGGAGACCCAGCTGTTGGCATCGCACCCCGCCATTGTTGATGCGGTTGTTGCACACAATGCGGCAAGTGCATCCCGTCCCGAGCAGGAGGTGAGCGATGAGATTTCCAGAATCGATCAGGAGTGGATTGCCAGCAAGGGGAAGATGGCCAGGGTGCAATTGATTCGGGAGAATCGACTGTCCCGCTTTCTGGATGGTTATCGCAAGCGGGATCCACTGGAGTATGGAGAGCTCTTTGTGACAGGGGTGCGTGGAGAGACCGTGGGGATGACCGCGCCGCTCTCCGACTACTATCAGGCGGATGAGGGTTGGTGGCAGCAAGGATATGCCAGAGGAGAGGGGGCGATCTATATTGATGACCGTGGCTTTGATCTCAGTGTACAGGCAGTGGTGATGGGTGTGGTGGCCCCGATCTATCACCAGCAGAGGGTGGTCGGAATCCTCAAAATCAACTTCAAGATGTCCCATATTCCCGCAATCATTGCCAACCCCTATCCGGAACATGATGGAGATCGAGTCCATGTAACCTTGATGCGCTCGCGGGGTAATGCGGTGCATGATGGATCTGAAGATGGGCACCATCAGCATGCCTCCCTGCGGGAGGTTGAGTTGATGGTTGAAGAGAGAAACTCCGGTTGGCAGATTGATCAGCATCTTCGTTCCGGGCCTGATCATGAGGTGGAGCAGAGCACCATTGATGGGTTTGCCAGAGTGGTCCCTGATACTCCCATCTATTCCCGTATTGTAGGACCTGAGGCCTATCGTGGGGTTGCTGGTGAGGGGTGGGGCAAAACCGATTGGTATGTCTTTATCCATCGTGGTGCAGAGCAGGCCTTCAGCCCTTTAAGCGAGCTGTTGCGCAATAGTGTCTACATTGTGCTGGGACTGATTGCTGCCATGGTGGTTGTACTCTACTGGATGTCGGCAACGATCTCCTATCCCTTGTTGCAGCTGCGAAAGGCGGTGGGAGAGGTGGCGGATGGCAATCTTGAGAGTCAGCTCAAATTGCATCAACGTGACGAGATTGGAGAGCTTTCCGAAGACTTCGACCGGATGGTCAAACAGCTCAAGGAGACGATGGTCTCACGGGATGCGCTGGAGCAGGAGGTGGCAGCACAAACTGCCGATTTGATTCAGCGCAATCGGGATCTGGAGCTGGCCAACAAGGATCTGGAGGGGTTCAGCTATTCGGTCTCCCATGATCTGCGTGCCCCATTGAGAGCGATTGATGGTTTTGTCTCCATTCTGGAGGAGGAGTATGGTGACTGTTTTGATGATGAGGGGAAACGCCTGCTGAGAGTGGTCAGTGACAATGCGGTGAAGATGGGGCTGTTGATTGATGACATCCTGATGTTTTCCCGGGCGGGGCGTATCGAGCTGGACGTTATCCGGGTGGATATGAATGCGCTGGTTCAGCAGGTGTGGATAGAGCTGGCGGGTGAGCGGGGGGAGGATACCTTTTTGCTGCTCTGTGATCCTCTGCCTGATGCGAAGGGAGACCAGTATATCCTGATGCAGATCTGGAAACATCTGCTCTCCAATGCGATCAAGTTCAGCCGGAAGTGTGACTCGCCGACGATTCATATCGGTGCAGAGTTTCAGGGGGACCGGGTTTGCTACTCGGTGGAGGATAATGGGGTGGGGTTTAACCAGAAATATGTGGACAAGCTCTTTGTGCTGTTCCAGCGGCTCCATGGTATGGATGAGTACGAGGGGACAGGGGTCGGTTTGGCGATTATCAAACGTTTTTTGCAGAAGCATGGCGGGGAGGTGATGGCGGAAGGAAAGCTGGGTGAAGGGGCCACCTTCCGCTTTACCCTTCCTGCAGCAGAGGTATAGCGGTTAGACTCATGGCTATGGAACAGTTACTGAAGATTTTGCTGCTTGAAGACAGTCTAATTGATGCGGAGCTGAATGAGCGTGCCCTGCGCAAGGCAGACCTCCAGTTTGAATCATTGCGGGTGGAAAGGGAGGCGGAGTATCGCAAGGCGCTGGTTGAGTTCGCACCCGATGTGGTGATTGCCGACTACAGTCTGCCCGACTTTGATGGTATCCGTGCCCTGAAGATGATTGGAGAGATGGGGCTGGAGATCCCCTTTATTCTGGTCAGTGGCGCGATGGGAGAAGAGCGTGCGGTGGAGAGCCTCCACCAGGGAGCGAGTGATTACATCCTCAAGGACCGCTTGGGCAGATTGGGGAGTGCGGTTCGACGGGTGCTTGGTGAGAGGCAGCAGCGAGCGCAGCTGGTTGAGTCGGAACAGGCGCGTTCCAAAAGCAAGGCCCACTATCTTGCGGCGCTTAATAGTATTCGTGATGCCTTTGTGCTGATTGACCATCAGGGGAAGATCATTGAGTGGAATCCCGCTGCAGAGACGGTCTTTGGTTACAGTGCCAGTGAGGCAATGGATAAAGAGTTCCACCAGCTGGTGGCGCCTGAACGCTTTCGGGATGCCGCCGCTCGGGGGATGAGGCAATTTGCAGAGAGTGGTCAAGGCCCTTATGTTGGCAAGACCATAGAGACGGTTGCACTGCATCGTGATGGGCATGAGTTCCCGATTGAGCTGTCGCTCTCAGCAGTGCAGATTGAGGGTCAATGGCAGGGTGTTGGAATGGTGCGGGATATCTCTGAGCGCAAGCAGTTGGAGGCGCGTCTCAGAACGATGGCACTGGTTGTGGAGCAGAGCCCGGAGAACATTGTAATCTGCAATCTGGATGCCGAGATCGAGTATGTGAACCGGACCTTTGAGAGCAATACCGGCTACTCCGAGGCGGAGGTGCTGGGTGAGAATCCGCGTATTCTGCAGTCGGGATATACACCACCAGAGCATTATGAAGAGATGTGGCAGAACCTGACCGAGGGGAGAAGCTGGCAAGGGGAGTTTCACAATCAGCGCAAGGATGGTTCGATCTATATCGAGTCAGCCCATATCTCCCCGATCCAGCAGGAGGATGGCACCATTACCCACTATGTGGCGGTGAAGGAGGACGTTACCGAGAAGAAGCAGATTGCCAGAGAGCTGGAGCAGCACCGTACCCATCTGGAGATACTGGTGGCCGAGCGTACCGAGGCGCTGGAAGAGGAGCGAATGAAGGCGGAGCTGGCGAGTCAGGCAAAGAGCCGCTTCCTGGCCAACATGAGCCATGAGATTCGTACCCCGATGAACGCCATCATTGGTCTGGCCCACCTGCTGCAACGTTCCGGGTTGAGTGAACAGCAGAGGCAGCAGGTAGGCAAGATCACGATTTCTGGAGAGCACCTGCTGTCGATTATCAATGACATTCTGGATCTGTCGAAGATTGAGTCGGGCAAATTCCAGCTGGAGATGAAGCCCTTCAATATGGATGACATGATTGAGTCAGTGGTCTCGATGTTGCGGAGTCAGGCCGAATCCAAGGGGCTGGCGGTCCATGTTGAACTGGTGGAT
This sequence comes from uncultured Piscirickettsiaceae bacterium, assembly GCA_964344805.1. Classification (GTDB taxonomy): domain Bacteria; phylum Pseudomonadota; class Gammaproteobacteria; genus Thiopontia. Next base: position 12,554 of record CAYFOU010000042.1, read on the forward strand.
GTGAGCCGTCACTGGTATCAGGGGGATCAGCTGCGTCTGCGACAGGCGCTGCTCAACTACATCAGCAATGCGATCAAATTTACCGAACAGGGTGCCATTACCCTGAGGGTGCAACAGCTTGAGGCGTGTGGTGAGGGGCGATGGTTCCGCTTTGGTGTGATGGATACCGGCGCCGGGATTGAGGCGGAAAAATTGCCCAATCTGTTCCACCCCTTCCAGCAGGGGGATGACTCAACGGCAAGACGGTATGGGGGAACTGGACTGGGTCTGGCCATTACACGGCACATCATTGAATTGATGGGTGGAGAGGTGGGGGTTGAGAGTGAGCCGGGGGAGGGCAGCTGCTTCTGGATTCGGGTCTGTCTCAAGTATGGTCAGCCGGTAGAGAGGAGAAGAGAGGAGGCGTTTGACCGGGTGGAGCAGAGCGACAGCGGCGTCGAGCAGTGTTGTACCGGAGCTCATGTACTGCTGGTTGAAGACAATGCGCTTAATATGGAGGTGGCGGAAGAGCTGCTGACCGGCGTGGGAGTTCGGGTCAGCACCGCTATTGACGGGAACAGTGCGGTGGAGCAGGTGCGTGACCACTCCTTTGATCTGGTGCTGATGGATGTACAACTGCCGGGAATGGATGGCCTTGAGGCAACCCGGATGATTCGCCAGATGCCTGGCCGGGAGCAGTTGCCGATTTTGGCAATGACTGCCAACACCTTTGAGGAGGACCGCAAGGCCTGCTTGGATGCTGGTATGAATGATTTTGTGGCCAAACCGGTCAATCCGGGCAAGCTGTTTGCCTCCCTGAGAGAGTGGATTCCAGAGAAAGAGCCAGTCTCTGATGAGCCTGCGGTTGAGGAGACGGTGATCGAATGGGGTGCATTGAATGATCTGTTTGGAGACAATCGGGAGAAGCAGCGTCAGGTGCTGGATAAATTCATGCTGCAGGCAGAGGAGATTGTGGAGCAGATCAACCAGATGTTTCAGCAGCAGAACCGGGAGCAGGTGATTTTTCTTGCCCACAAGCTGAAGTCCTCTGCAAAATTGGTGGGGGCCAATTTACTGTCAGAGGCCTGTCTTGCGTTGGAGCGTGATGGAAAGGCACAGGAGTGGTCGGTGCTGGAAGCGGCAAGGGAGAATGTTGAGGGCTTGCTGGAGCAGCTGGTTACCTATATAGAGCATTACCGATGGTAGACAGATATGAGCATGAAGAGATTCTGCTGGTCAGCAACTCCAGTGAAGAACTCTCCGAGGTCAAATATCTGCTGGAGGTGGAGTTTGACCATCTGACTACAGCACTGGGTGAACAGAAGGGCATTGAAAAGTTTGCCACACTGCAGCCAGCGGTGTTGGTTCTCGCCTTTCGCGAGATTGGTCAATCAGAAGAGTTCTATCTGATGCTTCACAAGAGATATCCACAGACTGGGGAGCAGTTACACCAGACGTTGCTGCTCTGCACCAGCCGGGAGTCACACAAGGCCTATCAGCTCTGTGAAGAGGGGGTATTTGATGACTATATTGTGGACCGCCCACTCCATGATCCTCAGAAGATTCCGCTCTCTATTGAGCAGATGCTGAGCAAACGCAAGGTGGAGCGAGAGCTTTCAATGCTGCATCGGGAGGGAAAAGGTATTGAGCGGGGGATCTCTGAATTTGATCTTGCTCATAAACATCAGCTGGATGAGAATGCCCGGCAGCACCATGAGCTGATGGAGCAGTATGGGGTGATGGATGAGCTGTTGCAGGTATATTTGCAGCAGCATGGTAATGAGCCTCTGGAGCGGGCCTCGACAGATGCCCGCAAGCGGATAGAGCGGGTGGTGCATACCGTTGACGAGATTCAGGTCGCCTTTGAACAGAACCTGATGGCACTGCAGCATAAGCCAGGTCGAACCTCCATTCTGCTGGTGGATGATGATGAGTTCTATCGGGAACAGATTGCCGACCTGCTGGAGCAGGCCGGTTATCTGATGCTGGAGGCAGATAACGGGATGTCTGCAATTAATTTGTTGAATGTAAGGAAGCCGAGCCTGATCCTGCTGGACTACAAGATGCCGGGAATGGATGGGCTGGCCACGTTGAGACAGATTCGACAGAATCCACATTTGAGAGATATTCCGGTGATCATGCTGACCGGATACAGCAACACTGTAATTGTAAAAGAGAGCCTGAAAGCGGGAGTTGCAGGCTACATCATCAAGCCTGGCAGTCGTGATCAGCTGCTGTCGGCGATCAGCAAGGCGCTGACTGGAAAAGGTGCGTTGACTCATGGAAAAAGATAACTGAAGAGAGAGTGGTTTTTAGAGAAGTCGCCTCACCCTGCATCATCTCTACAGTCTCAGCCGGATGCTGGTCCTAACAGCCACGCTGCAGGAACTGCAGTAACCCCCTCCCATTGATGGATTTGAGGATCGTTTGAAACCAGTATTGCTGATAGTAGCGGCTTGTCTAGAATTTCATCTAACATTTGAAGGTGGCGCGTATCACTCTTGGAGACAGAGGTGGATGATTTGATCTCTATTGCAAAATACCCCTCCTCAATTTCAATCAGCAGATCAATCTCACGACCATCCAGTGTTCGCAGATGGTAGCACTCAGCTCTGATGGATTCACTTTTGATCTGCTTGTAGATCTCGGCAACCACTGCGCTCTCAAATTCATGACCCGTCAGTGTGCCAGAACGACCAATGATGGAGTGCTGGATAGCGGGATCAAGAAAGTGAATTTTCGGTGATTTGGCAAGCCGTTTGTTTTGATTGCGAAACCATGGTGGCAAAATGACCACCTGATAACTAATCTCAAGATAGCGAACAAAGCGCTTTGCTGTTGGTACAGAAATCCCGGACTGTTTTGCGATATGGCTATAGTTCAGTAGTTGTCCACTTAGATGTGCAACACTTTTCTGGGCACGGACAAATGGTTCCAACTCCTTGAGGTTAGCCAGATCGCGCAGATCCCTCTGTAGATAGGTGCGTATGTAATCTCTTAACCACTGGTTTTTTTCGTCTGCCGTTAGCTCTTTATCTACAGTAATCGGCATACCTCCAAACTCCAGATATTCAGCAAATGCAAGCCCTGCCTTTGCATAGCCATCATCTGCTCGCGGGACTCCTTGTAAAGTCCCGGAGGTACTCCCTTTCAAGAGTATTTGAACCATACATGATGGTTCCACCTCATCCTCCCAGGATTGGGTAACTCTTTCTGGTAGTGTTAACGGATAGATCTCAACCAGAGAGGCTCGACCAGCCAGACTCTCTTTAACCTGCTCCATCAACAAGATTTGGCTTGAACCCAATAAAATAAAGCGAGCATCAGGATAACGGTCATATACAGCTTTTACAGAGTCGATGAGTTGAGGAAGTTTTTGCACCTCGTCCAAAATTACCCTGGGGTATTGTGCATACCACTGAGCAGCAGAGAGTTGTGCATAATCAGCACGCGCCACTGGATCATCCAATGAGATATAGCTGTAATCAGAGAATAATTCCTGTACCAGAGTTGTTTTTCCAGTTTGTCGAGCACCAGTCAATACTGTGATACGCCCAAGCTTTGATGAGGCTTTTTGGAGTAGATTGAGGCCTATTTTTCTATTCTTCATATCTTTATTTGGCGTAATATTGTGCGCATGTGTTTAAATATTACGCCGTAATGGGGTGCCAATCAATTGTAGAGAGGCCTCTAAATTCTTTTTCTCTCCTGTTGTGGGCTATATCATCAATCAGCAAGGCGCTGGCTGGAAAAAGTGCGTTGACTCATGGAAAAAGGTAACCGAAGGGAGAGTGGTTTTGTGGTTTTAGAGACGTTGCCTCACCTAAAACTTGTTCGGCCACTTCTGTGCACCATGTAGCACTCGGAGTATCTCGATACGTTCCCTTCGTATTCGGTACGGCAGAATGTATGGTGTGTTGGTTACTACCAGCTCTCTTGTCCCCACCACTCGACCGGAACGGCCGATTTCTGGATTGTCAGAAAGGTAGTTGGCGGCTTGTTTCAGCCTCTCCATGATTTGGTGAGCGGCTGCCGGGTTTTCCTGTGCAATGTAGTCGCCCTCCGCCTCAAGGTCATGAAGTGCGGGAACGGTCCAAACGATGTTCATACGTTTATGAATATTTTGAAAAAACTCGCTCTACCTCTTCTCTGGAAGCAAATTCTCCAGCATCGGCAGCACGTATTCCCTCTTCTATCGCTTGTGTATGGCTCTTGTTTATTTCAACCTGTTCAACCGCCAGACGCAATGTCTCTTCATCTACCTGCTGAAGCACCTCAGCGGTGTGCGGGTCTTCAATTTGTAGACATACTTCCATTGCAGGGTCCTTAAAAATTGCTTTATTGTCCCAACGATACTCCTCTCAAGGGGGGGGATCAAATCATCCTCTTCTCCATTCTGCTAACTAGGAGCCTGTCGGGTTTAGTGCACCGATGAACACATCAAGCCACTTTGCCCA
>CAYFOU010000043.1:0-16965 GCA_964344805.1 uncultured Piscirickettsiaceae bacterium
TGGCAAGAGCATCCAGTTCTGCATTTTGATCTAGCGCGAACAGAAAGTCGAGATCCCATTGAGTTTGAAAATGTTTTGAAGAGAAAGCTTCAAACAATGTCCTCACTGATGGGAATTTTTATTGAGTCTCCTACAGTACAAGAGGGATTAGAATCTCTCATTACTAGATTAGCAGAAAAGAGTAGAGTGGTGGTGCTAGTCGATGAATACGACAGTCCTATCATTAATAATCTCAAGACGCCAGAGATCGCAGAGCAAAACCGTGATCTTCTAAAGGCCTTTTTTGGAACTCTAAAAAGTCTCGATAGGTACTTAAAGTTTACCTTCGTCACAGGTGTCAGCAAGTTTTCCCAGGTGTCTCTTTTTTCTGGTCCTAACAATCTAAAAGATATCACCATGGACCCTAGGTATGCTGGGATGATGGGATATACTGAAGAAGAACTCAAGGTCTCTTTCGATGAGCATGTCGAAGCAATTGCCCAGAAAAGAGATCAGAAGAAAGAAGAGATCTTTGAAGAGATACGCACTTGGTACAACGGCTACCGTTTCTCAGAAAAAGCTCTCTCTGTCTATAACCCTTATTCAACACTTCTATTTTTAGATGCCATGAAAGCAAAAAGTTACTGGTACAGAACAGGAACGCCTTCTTTTCTTCTGGATGAGGTTAAAAAACATCCTCAATCCGTTATCCCTCTTAGCAATTTTTCTGCAACAGAAAGTACTCTTTCCGACATCAGTAAAGTTGATCGCATTAATCTTTCAGCCCTAATGTATCAAACAGGCTACCTAACCATCCATGGATATAATCCCGAGGAAAACTCCTATGACCTTGATTTTCCCAACCGCGAAGTCAAAGAAGCATTTTTTAACTCTCTTTTGCAAGAGTTCACTGAAGTTGACCCTTTGGAAGTCACTCGAGCCTCTCAAGCTGTCAGAGAAGGCCTCCAAAACATCGACTTGAAGGCTTTCTTTGAAAAAATGAACATCCATTTTGCAAAAATGCCCTATCATATCTTTCAGCATGCTAAAGAAGGATTTTATCAGGCGGTATTTTTTACATTTTTGGAGACTTCAGGGATCAAAACTATGTCTGAGATCGCAACCAATATTGGACGCATTGATCTTATGACAGAAATTCCTAAAGCTATCTGTATCTTCGAGCTAAAACTAGACAAAACTCCCGAAATTGCCTTAGCCCAAGCGGAAACCCAACGCTACAGACAACGGTTTGCTCAAAATGATAAGGACACCCTTGTAATCGGTGTGAACTTTAGTTCCAAGTCTCGAAATATCGAGAGCTGGAAAGCTTCCCTCTATACTGCTTCAGGAGATTTTATAAGAGAGTTAAAGAAATGAACCGGAAAAATTTAGAAAGGTGCGAAAATTTCTCTTTTTTAAAGGATGGTAGATAATTACAAAGACTTAGAACTAGAAATGATAAAATCGACCCGAAATAATTTTTTGATTTGGAAGGACTACGAGTATTGATTCTTTTTTGAAGCATCTTTACAGGAATTCCTTCTGAAAACATAGATAATGGTTTTGAAAATGATCTCCTATTAATTGAAGGTGAAAAAAAGAAAAGCTGTTGAAGGGTTTTTCTTTAGAGAGTACAATAGATGTAGATGATTTGGAGTAGTATCTAATGACGGAAAAAATCAATCCCAGAATAGATTTGACTTTCAAAAAAATATTTGGCACTGAAGAAAACAAAGACCTTCTCATTTCCTTGATCAATTCTATTGTAGGAGTAGAAGATCATGTTGTCGATGTGACCTTACTGAATCCCTACAACCAGAAAAATTTTAAAAATGATAAGCTCTCTATCTTAGATATCAAAGCTGAGGGAGACCACGGCAAGAAATTTAATATCGAAATCCAAATTACCGATGAAGCCGACTACGACAAAAGAGCGTTATACTACTGGGCAAAGCTCTATGCAGAGCAGCTCAAAGAAAAGGATGACTATGGCACCCTAGAAAAGGTCATAGGAATCCATATTTTAAATTTCACCTCCATCTTAGACTCTGAAAAGTACCACAACGCTTTCCATATCACAGAAAAAGAAACGGGGATTCACTATTTCAAAGAGTTGGAGCTTCATACAATAGAGCTGAAGAAATTTAGCGATAACCTAGAAAAAGAATTTGAAGATATTGGATCCAAAATTAAAAACGCCTTAGATCTATGGTCCGCGTTTCTTCTAAGACACGACCTGATTAGTAAAGCTAAATTACCATCATCCCTGGATGATACGCCTGTAAAAAAAGCTATCAATGTTCTTAATGTGATGAATTTCACCGATGAAGAACGTGAGATCTATGAAGGGAAGCTCAAATGGCTGAGAATCGAAGCAAACACCCTGAAGAAATACGAAGAGAAAGGGCGCGAAGAAGGGCGTAAGGAAGAGAAATTAGAGATTGCCCGTTCGATGTTTAGCGAAAATCTTCCGCTTGAACAAATATCAAGGTTAACGGGTTTGAGTGAAAAAGAACTAAAAAATCTCAAGGGATCGAAATGAACCGGAAAAATTTAGAAAGGTGCGAAAATTTTTCTTTTTTAAAGAGTGGTGGAAAGCGATATTTAGATGCAAGCAATGTGATCCTATTAAGAAAAGAAAAACCTTCTCAAAATCGCTTAAAATAAGCCTTAAGAGATTCAAAGAAGAATGGAAAAAATCCACAAATTTATGGATAGAAAAACAGTACACAAATGCTGTTTGGAAACCATGACAAGGTCTTTTAGACAGAACCTCTATATTTTTTCTTGCTTTTCCAGTCTTAATGTTCACCAAATGATGTGGATTCTTCATTAAAATTATCAGCAAAACTTATGCTGCTAACATCATCATCAGGAGAGGTCTTCATGCATTACATCTTAGAACAACTAATCTTTTAAAGCAAATTTAAAAATTCTTTCTTGTTTTTACTTTTTTGGCTTTCTTATCCGACCACATACCCCAGAAGGGGGCGGTGAAAGCAAGTAGCTTGGCTCTAATTGATTACAGTTTTGTTTCAGGTCTCTCCTAGAAATTGACTAAAGTCAATGATTGCTGAAAAATACTCTGTTGCAAGAAGGGCAGGAGTAACACCATTCACATGGATGAGAATAGGTCTGACTGAGAAGCCACGAGGGAGAGAAAGGGCCGCCACTTTTTGTTCCACCTCTTGGGTAACAGTAGGTAAAATCGGGTTAGTTGAAAATTTGATTTCGCATAAGTATAGGCATTTATCCCGAGTTTGTACAAGGTAATCTATTTGGCAGCCTTTTTTACGTGAAGAACCTTTTTGTAAATAGGGATTGTCCCACACCACTTGATTAGCATCGATATGCAGAAGATCGAGCAAGCGGTTTCGATTATTCACAACAAGGTTTTCAAATTGAAGTCCAAAGATAGCAGCCCATCGATAAGGATCTGCTTTATAGCGACCACTTTTGATACGGGAAAGATTAGGCTCAATGTATTTGAGGTAAAAGCGTAAGTAATTGTCTTTGAGCCGATAAACAGGCACTTTAAACTCTTTCTTACTTTTAATGTCCCAGCTGATATCTTTTGAAATAAACCCAGCTGTTTCTAAATCATAAAGATATTCAGTAAGGCGTCCTGAATTAGCAATCCCAGTCCCTTTAGCTAGCTGTTTGCGGGTGGAGTTTTCATTGGCTAAATGAGAGACAATTTTTTTATAAATGGCAGATCGCTTATAAAAAAGATCAGAGAAAATACGTTCAAACTCTTTGACAAGCAAACCTCCACTTTCAAAACAAAGTCTTTCAATATTCTCTTCTGAAGAACGTGAGGGAATAATTTCCTCTAGATAGCGAGGGACTCCACCCGTTACGCTTAACATTTTGAATTTTTCATAGGGTGAGATCTTGTTATGCCCTTTCCCAAAGAATTCATTGGAACAATGAAGAGGGAGTTCATCAAGGGTAATTTCCATGGAAATGCGACCAACAAAGCCTGTGCTATTGAGAATATTTTTTTCGATCCAACTAGATACCGAACCCGTAAGAATAATAACAAGATGTGGATTCTTCTTAAAATCTTGGTCCCAAGCAGTTTTGAGCTTTCCTAGAAAAGTAGGATCTTTCATCCCTATCCAGGAGATTTCGTCTATAATAAGGAGCACATCTCCCTCACTGCAGTGATAAGCCAGATGCCAGAAAAGATCATTCCAGTCTTTAGCTGATGGTGGTGGCAAGCGGGTCTGTTTTAAAAGTTGTTGAGCAAAATGGTCTCGTTGCTTCTGGGCTGTAATTCCTTTTGTAGGAGGAAGTCCTGTAAATGAAAGTACTCTATGAAAAGATTTCCCAAATTCTTCCGCAAGCCTTGTTTTACCAATACGGCGACGACCTGTAATCACAACGAGATCAGCAATCTGATTTTCTTTAGTATCCTGAAGACGCCGTAGCTCTTTATTCCTACCAATAAATAGTGGCTTTTGGTCCATTAAATCCTCAAATGTAAATAAAAGCGTCTATTTGCTTATAGCTTTAAAGCTGTCTATATCTTTATCTCTTAAAGGAGTACAAGAGCCTCTATGAAATAACGCATGCTTTAGAAGCCTAAGCAAAAAACTTACAATCTTGTGAAATAAATAATATCCCAAAATAGCTTGAATGTCAATTTCAAGCCCTAAACGTTCTTTTTTTTTGGCTTGAAACATATAAATAGTTGTTTTCAAGCCAAAATATAACTCAAAAACGGGCTTAAATTGAAATCAATGATCTTATTCGTGTATTTATAGGATAGATTTTTCGGTAATCCATTAGTTGTGAATATGTTAAGAACATTTTTCTAATCCTCTGGGTTCCTTACTCGACCTATAGTACCTTATGGTTTCATTTTTAGATGGTCTCCATTAATATCTCATAGATAAATCGGGTTATGAACATAAAAAGTAGACTCGCTGATCGTTAAACGGACATTTTCGCACGAATCGGGGTAGGATTCTTAAATTGATTTTGTTGAAAAAAGAAATTCTTCCTGAAATCATCTTAGAGTTTTAAAATTCTTTTTTCTTTTGATGTTTTAAATATATTTTTTCTTCTAAGTTTGAAAGCCATTTCCATCCTCCCCAGCCCACAAAACACCCCGAGAAAAAAACAATAAAAGCTACTCCTAATTCTTTTTTTTCAATTTCCATCCAACTGAAATACAAGAAAATAGAACAAATAGAAATAATAGGTAATTCCTTTCCGGCAACAAAGCGTAAACAAGGGACAAACTGCCAAAGCCAGAAAAAAAGAATGGATAAAAGAAAGATAACTAAACCCCCCAACACTGGGCAATAGCTCAATAGACTCATCTTTACTCCAGAATTTACAAAAAACACCAGATAAACAAAAAATGATAGAGAATATATTAAAAAATATAAAAAATTTTTACAAAAAACCTTTTTAAACATTTAACTTTTCATCCTTTTTTTTAAATTGAAACCAAAAGAATTCATATATAATTTAATGCACATTTGGTTCTTCTATCTCTTTTTTTGGAGAACTTTTTTCTTTCTCTTGCTCTCGCAACAGCCGCCTTTTTCTTTCTAAAGCTTCTGGATCTTCGATATAGCTTTCTGCGATGTTACTTTCTTTTAGGTAACGAAAATGAATTTTAGTTGGAGGAAGGTTCTCAGGAAGTTTTAGATAGGCTTGTAAATTTTTTAAAGACTGGAAGTCTGTATGAGAGACAGTAGGACGCACTCGTTCAACAGAGGAAAGAGTCACGCCGTCGCGGATTTCATTAGCTCCATAAGAGATCCCTTCTTGAGTTTCCTTCATATGGACTTCACCAAAAAAACTGGCCATACGTTTAGCAATTGCGGTTTCGCTTTGCCGAAAACAGATTTTCGTTCCACATTGATCGATCATAGACCTCGCAGCATGCACACCATAAATCTCATCGATTTGTGAGAGGTTTTGTGTAGCTAAGACAAGACATCCATTGTATTTGCGCATTTCTGCTAAAGAATCTTTTAAATACTCTAGTTTTTGAAGGGAGTAAAGTTCATCGACAATGAGCCAAATTTTTTCATTCTGTTTAGAAAAACCTCTTTCTTTTACTGCTGACAGAGCTGATCCGAACCAAACAGAAAGAAGGACTTTGAGGCTTTCTCTTTTTGTAGGATCCGAAGCAAGAAACAACCAACTATCTTTTTGACCTGCCAAAACCCATTTTCGGACAGAAAAAGGGTTTTTTGTCTCTTTTAGAGGTCTGAGATGAGAGACAAAATTATTGAGAGTCGAGCGTATGGAGGCCGTTGTTCTCTCTCCTTTAGGATCTAAGTAAACTGCAGCATCCGTGTTTGTTAGAGCTTTTAAGAGGGTTTCATTATCAGAGCGCAATAATTCTTGCAACAGGTCTTCGATAGAAAAATTTTTATTCGCAGCTCGTTGTTCAAGAGATGCTTTAAAAATTGCTCGTGCTGCATCTGAAAAGAATTCATCTGATCTTTCAATATGAGAAGGAATAAATCCATAGGCAAGCTTTTCAAAATCTAAATTCTCGCATTCACACCAAGGATGCCACTCTTCTGAGCGCACATCATAAGGATTGAGTAAGAAATCCTTTTTTTCTCTATAAAACTCGGAGACAAAAGATCCTGTTGTATCAACAATAATAGCGCGTTCTCCCCGATCTCTGATCTGCATAAGGAGTTGTCTCAGACAGTTGGTTTTGCCACTGCCGGTTGAACCGGTAATGAGAAGATGTTGGCTTTCTGAGTTTTTAACAAGGGGAACTCCCCCGACTTCTATGTCTGAAGTTTTACAAGTTAGACGAAGTCGCCATTTTAATTTCCAGGGCGCTGTAAGTTGGAATCCTGAAAGATGCTTTTTTTGCCCTGTTTTTGTTCCTCTTATAAGGAAAAAAACTAAAGATAAAGCAAAGAACGCAAGAGCCACTTTCCCTGCGGTTTTACTGGCTTCTACTCCCTCTGCTATGAAAAACCGAATCCGTTTCTCACAAATGTCGATGACTTGTTTTTTATCGATTTCGATCATTTTATTTTTATAGCTGTCGAGTTGCTCAGAATAAAAAGTGATCTCATTCTCCTTAGGAGAGGTTGCTTTTTTATTTTTAAATTTTCTTATTTTAACAGGAGTGCGTTTAATCTTGTTCCATGAATCCCTCTTAACTTCAACTTTTTCATCAAGGCAGATCTTGGCTTTAGTAAGATAATAGAAAGCTTTATAATTTTCTTTAGGTTGTTGATATAAGAAATATCCAAGAGAAGAGAGTCCTGCCGCTAAAGAAATGAGAACGATGATGCGAATGACTTGTCTGGTCATCCTCATTCCATGAGCCCAAGTCTGTCCTCCTGCGGATACTGTTTTGAATAGTCCCATATTTAGCTCTCTAAAATCATTTTTTTCACTATTATAAAATAAACACGATTTATTGTGTCTTTTTTGTTTTAAATGTATTTAATTTTCTTACATAAACCGTATTTACAGTAAAGGCATGAGAGATTATGACAACTCATTTGTTTCATTCTTGAGTCGGTTACATCTGGAGATAAAATAGAGCGGATAATTATAGATGTTTTCATGATGCTTCAAATTCATTGTAGTGGAACGTACAAGTTTAGATGGCGTATATTTTTGATCATAAACAAGAAGACTTTTTTTCTTGGGGCTTGCACCCGCCTTGACTTCAATGGGATAGATTTCATGTTCAAGTTCAATTAAAAAATCAATTTCTGCACTTCCTTCACTGGCCCAGTAATAAAGTGGCGCATTTTTGGTTGCTGTTAGCTCTTGAGCTATGTAATTTTCAGTCAGAGCACCTTTAAATTCGGTAAATAAAACGTTTCCATCAATAATAACCTGAGGAGAAAGATTACTTTGAGCTCCGAGCAATCCCACGTCTAGCAAAAATAGTTTAAAAATATTGGTACTAGCATAAGCGCTAAGGGGGAATTTTGGGGCTTTTACTAGATGGCTTTTGTGAATAAGACCTCCATCTAAAAGCCATTGAATTGCTTCCTCATAGTCCCTTCCCCTAGCACTTTTTCTTATGGCTGCGAAGATAAATTTTTTATTTTCTTTTGCAAGTTGACGGTGAACCTGTTTCCAAACTGTGGTAATCTTCATGATTTCTGATAAAGGAGCGTGTTTAGCAAAATCTCTTTCATAAGCATCTAATATTTCTAACTGAATCTCCCTCACTGTGCCTAAGCGTTCCGACTGTGCGTATTCAAAAACTGCCTCGGGCATTCCCCCAACAAAAAAATAAACCTTCAATAACTGAAGTAATTTCTCATGGATAGGTTCGGGGAAAGGTTCATAGTTTTGGTATTCTCCCAAAAAGCTTCGAAGCTTTTCTTGGCCTAAAGCCGAAAGAAATTCAAAGAATGTTAAAGGGTACAGGTGAAGAAAATTAACCTTCCCAACAGGAAAACCTTTTTCTCTTCCTATTTTTACGCCTAGTAGGGAGCCAGCAGCGGTTATATGGTACTCGTTTGATTCTTCACAAAAATACTTTAAACTGTTGAGAGTTTTTGGACATTCCTGAATTTCATCAAAGATCAACAGGGTATTTTGTGGCTCAATATTTACTTCAGTATGAATACTCAAGATTTTTATCAGCTGTTTCGGGTCTAAAGTATCTTTAAAATACTGAGCTAGTTTTTCTTCTTTTTCAAAATTTAGATAAGCAACTTTTTCGTAAGAATTTTGGCCAAAATGCTTTAAGGCATATGTTTTTCCAACTTGCCTGGCACCATTTAATATCAATGGCTTTCGTCTATTCGAAAGTTTCCAATCTTCTAATAACTTGTAGAGATCCCTTTTCATATCTTCATTTTAATCCTACCTCTGCCTTAAAGCAAGATTTATTGGTAAAAAGTGAGTTTTATTCACTTTTTACGGTAGAAAAACGTGGTTTTCAAGCGCTTTTTTACATAATTTTTCTAATGGTACTTAAAAAGTTTATGCGATCTGTTACCCAGGATCTGTTTCGTAACTCTGAATAGTTTTTTCTTCTTTTTTTGCTAGTTTCATACCTGATAACACAAAATCACGATACTCATTGGGATGTCTTCCAAGACAGTGCATTAATTCTTTATTCCACACTTCATTTAAATCGAGCCCAAATTGCTTTGCTATCTTTTTCATCTGAGGATTGAAAGCTGTATTTTTATTCGTAGCAAAATAATGCATTTTTGAAGGTAGGCACATAAAACTATTGAAAATAAATAGTTTACTAAAACATCGGATGATAAAATTCTGATTGCTAAAGCATAAGAAATCCTTAGCTCATTCGAAAGCAATGATCTTTAAGAAGACTGAGCACGCTTTTTTGTCTTATTTAAATTGGTCTATGTAATAGAACCAAAATCATTTTTCATTCATGGACTTTTTTTGAGGTCTAAACTAAACTTCTTCGTAAATCTAAATGATTGCGAATCCGATGATTGGTTGGTTTAAGAAGAACTATTTCAATTTCGAAGGAAGAGCCAGTAGAAAAGAATTTTGGCTCTTTTTCCTTGGAATTTTTATCTTTGCATGTGCGATTGCTACATTAAGCTTCTTTCTTGAACAGCGAGAAGGAGAAAACCTAAGACCTATTATCTTTGGAATTGAGATTTTTACGGAGTATATCTTTCCTTTAATTTTAATAGCCCCATACTTAGCGGTAACTATTCGAAGACTCCATGATACAAACAGAAGTGGGACATGGCTTATTCTACAGTTCATTCCTATAGTAGGACAGATTTGGATGATTATTCTCCTGTGTATAAAAGGAAATCAGAAAACCAATAAGTACGGTCCTTCTCCATACCCTCTAAAAACTTCACCTCCTCCTCCAATTAATGCTTGCTCAAAATCCGGTTAAGATCTATTTCTAACTCCTAGAAAACCAACCGATTATAAATCCAAAAACGAATCCAAATAAAGCTGAAAAGCCTGCTACTTTTTTATTCCAACCCTTCATATTAGTAAAACTGAAATTTTAAATTTTTAAGCATCATTAATAGCATATTCAATTAACCTTAAACACTTTTTTTTCAGCAGAGGCAGCAATAGGAAAACTTTTCTCCCACTCTTCTATAAAATCACAAGCAATATACACTTCTATAAAATAGCTAAGACCTAGATCTTTAGCCTCTTGTGGAATTTCTCCAGATACAAGTTCTTGTAAGACAATTGCTTTAGATTTTGTTGTCCAAGGCTTTGTGGCATATATAGTGCCCTCTTTATCCAACGCTTTCAACTCTTGTATTAATTCGAGTAAAGTATTTATTCTATCCATATTGAATCATTCACGTTATAATAATAGGATCAAAATCAACTCCTTCCACAGCGGATTCTTGTAGAATATCTGAGAGCTTATCGCTTACAATGTAAAGAGGCCTTGCAAAAACACTATCTTTAAATGGTTCTCTTAAACGAGAATATCCAAATCTTTCAAAGGTTATTAAAATATCATTTTTCAGAATAGAGGCACCTAAGTTCTCATATATAAGTTTAAGGTTTTGTTCAAGGGAATCAAAATAACCATCTCTTTTACATATTGAGCACTGTTTCTTGGATATTTCATAACCTATAGTTTTAGTAGAAAACGGAGGTAAAACTGCTTCACCTCTAATTTCCATATAGGAGCATCTTTCTTTTGATTTTGCTGAGAGGACTGGTGCTAAGCACTTGATTCCGTTATCGATACACTTCTGAGCTAATTCTACATCTATTAAAACCTCTCCAAATCCAGCAGTTGTGATGCGCTTTTTAATTTTTTCGATATTTGACATGTATCGTGGTCCTTCAGGTTCCGCTCCAGAGCCACATTGTTTACAAGCATTGTCCATGTTATAATACGTCCCGTGCAAGGGACCTCCGTCAACTTCTACACATAAACTGTTTACTAATAATCGATAAAATTTCTTCATACTAATCAAAAAAGTAATGTTCAATTGCATTTAAATATTCAGGCTTATCTGAATAAATTTTTTTGTAGCACTTCCAAACAACCTCTTCCGAATATATTTTGCTATATGGTAGTTCAGACCGTAGTAGGTTTGTGATTTTTTGGTGTTCTTGCCGAATCAATATTTGTGAAGGAACATCTAATCTTTCATGCAAGCCATACCCCCAGTTTTTCATATGCCTTTGTTCAAGGATGTGATGTGCTTGATATTCACCTTTTAGTCCTTTTGTTAAGTCTTGAAGTTCTCGATAGGGACGAATCGGATTAAAGTTATTAATACTCTTACTAGGCAACAAAAACTTAGGAAAAGAAGCTAGCTGCACAGCCCGCATAGCTGCGGTGCCACTCATGCTTCCGATAATGCTAATAAAAGCATCAGTATTCGATGCTGCGTTGTAAGACATTCCTGATTTTTTCAGGAGTTGGTTAGTAGCAGTATCTTTAAAATTCCCAGAGATGGTTGAGTTCATTCCAGTAAAGAAGTGATCGAGACCATGCGCTGCAACCCCTACTCCAAGGTAAGCTAATATTCCTCCGCTTCCCCAAGTGAGTCCAACGCCAATACTCGTTTCGATAATCCCTCCAACTGCTTGCATAGATCCTTGGAAGCGAGGATTATGCCAAATCTCGAAACAATCAGAGAACCATCCTCCTCGAGTAACAGTTTGAGCAGTTTTCAACCAATTCTCAGATCCTGTTAAATCGCTTCCCCTTTTACAATCCCTATGCCTTTCACAATAGCAATGCTTTTCGACTTCTCCATAGAAATAGTTCTTAAATTTCTCACTATCTCTTGCTTCAGCTTCTAATCCAAATGAGTCTTTATAAGAGTGAGGGTTCCCATTGCAAAACTGATAAGGACTATCCCAGCTTCCCTGGGGATGAATAGGGTCAGGGCTAATAAAACGTCCCACTTCGGGATCATAGTACCGATGACAAAAATAGATCAGACCTGTTTCAGGGTCTTTTCTCTTTCCTTGATATCTCCATGGATTCTTCCACTCTGACTGCTCGATGACATATCCTTCAAAATCATAAATGGTTTCTTTTCCGTAAGCAGAATAAGAGTATCCTTCAACCACCTCTTGAGTATTGGGATCTGTTAGACAAGAAAGATTTCCAAAAAGGTCATACGAAGGAACTAGAAAAGCTTTTCCCAGCTCATAACCGATCATTTTCGTATCAGAGTCTAAAGGATCAGCTGGGATTCGGAGCTCTTGGATATTTCCTGAAGTATCAATCGACCCCATTTCCATATTCCCTATATATAGATAGAAAACTTCTTGAGAAGACCCGCTTGGAAAGCTCACCTTCTTTTTAATCCGTCTTCCGAAGGCATCGTAAGTATATGAGACTTCTGCTGAATTTGAAGAAGTATAGCGAACAAGCTGATCTAATCCGTTAAAGAAGAACTCCTCTTTTTTCCCATAACGTGTCCTGGTTTTAAGGTTGCCACTATCGTCATAAGTGAGCTCATATCCATTAGCCTCTGAAAGTTGATTAGGAGCCTCATAGGCATAGGATATATCTCCTTTCGTGAGAATGTTTCCGAGTGAGTCATAAGAATATTTTGCATCCTCTTCTCCCTTCTCTTCTATGATGCGATTTTCTGCATCTAGAACAAAGGTCTGGGAGATCTCTTCAAAGGGGAATTTTGTTTTCACCAAATAGATAGTTTCGGGATAAGTTTTGTCTGGAAGCTTTTCTTGGGAATACGCAGGGTCTACGGCTTGTGTTAAAGATCCTTGAGTATATTTGTAGGTTCTTGTCCCACAAAAGCCAGGCAAGCTCTCAATCTGAAGATTTCCCGAAAGATCATAGCTTTGAAAAGCATGAGACCCAATT
The DNA here is from genome assembly GCA_964344805.1 of uncultured Piscirickettsiaceae bacterium. Lineage (GTDB taxonomy): Bacteria > Pseudomonadota > Gammaproteobacteria > Thiopontia. Next base: position 12,770 of record CAYFOU010000043.1, read on the forward strand.
TCTTTTCCTGTAAAATCTCTGCGTATGACTTTTCTGGGGTAAAGCGCATCGTACTCATATTCAATTTGACTGCGATCAGGAAGCGTGATTGTTTTAACCCTCCCCAGTCTGTCATAGGTGTAAGAGATCCGATACTTAAAGTTTCCCTGAGCAACTTCTTCCCATTCAACCCTTCCTAGATCATCTAGCCTCCTTTCAACAGAAAGATCCTTAGAGTCATGAGGAACTTTTGTAACAGCTTTTGTGATCCACCCTCGATAGCTCCAATTGAGCTTATGTTGAACCTGTGGCTCTCTCTCTTCTCCTTTTGAGAGGATTTCATTGATAAAACCATATTTGTCGTAGCTATAAGTGAGAGTATTTTTAGTCCCCTCTTGCTGTAGAGATTGCAGCCTTCCTAAGGTGTCATAGTCATAAGACGTTCTTTTCTCTTGTGGAGTTCCCTGGTTTTCAATCTTAGCTTCCAAGCGATGGCACGGTCCGTAAGTCCACTGCGTGGTCTGCCATTCTTTAATGTGCCCATTAACCACATCAGCGACTCGCTGGACTCTGAGATTCCCAAGTAGGTCATAAGAAAATTGGGCCTCTTTTAAAAGCTTGCTATTCGAGTCTCTAAGAGAAACATGGACGAGTCGATCTAGCGCATCAAAAACTTCTTCTAATGCGACATGAGAAGGAAGCGTTGCTCTCTTCCTCAAATACAGAGCGCCATTTTCTGAAAAGATTTCTGTTTCAAAATAAGTGACTTTCCCTTCCGCATCCTCTGATTGAATCAAATCTCCAAAGGGATCAAAGAGGAGTTTCTCTGTCGTTTCATGAGAAACGTCAATCGGATGGTGAATTATTACTTCATCACCACCCAAGCTATAGGAAACTTTATGCTTAAAAAGAGCTCTCCCTTCTGCATCAGAAACGACTCTTTCTATCACTCTCCCCTGGTCGTCTCTTTCAAGAGACTCTATACGAACATCTTTAGAAGCAGCACCAAAGTACCTATTTGTTTGCTTGATTTCTCCAAAGTCTCCATAGATAAAATCGGTTTCTTCCTCTTTATTGCTGCTAATTGCCTTGCTTAAATTTCCTGAAGGAGAATACGAATAGTTATACTTCCCTAAGCGATCACTCGAAGACTTTTGAAAGAACTGGGTATTTTCATATTTGCATGAGAAGAGATAGTCAGAATCGTTGTATTTCTTTGTCCGGTTCACCTCAATATGGGTGAGCTGACCACTTGTGCCATATTCAAAGACTCGAGTGAGTCCTTGGCGACTATGGTGGCGATGAAGACTTCCCTCTTGATCATATTTAAAAAGTTCAAATGTCCCGTCAGGATAATGAGAGGCTGTTTTTTGCCCACGAATCGTTGATTCCATCTCTTCGACATGCCCTTCAGGATCAATGATCTTGGTGAGGTTTCCTAGAATGTCGTATTCATATGTAAAAACCGGGCATGAGACTTGCTCTTCATGATCTTTAACAGCAGGAAGAGATAGCTCTATAAGTCTTTGTAGAGGGTCATAAACATACTCTGTCTCTCGTCCAAATCCATCCACGCGATTTACAAGATGTCCTTGGTGATCATAGCCAAAAGTAGTGGTTAGGGACTGTCCTGAGGAAGCGGTAATTTCTTCTTGAACTAGGGTATTTAACGGGCCATACGTATGAGTATAAACAAGACCTTTTAGGTGATCTGTGATCGATTGAACCCGGTTAAGAGCATCATAACCGAAAGTTTGATGGTTTCCTTCTGAATCAGAATACGCCTCAAGAAGGTTTTCGCTATTATATTCAAATGTTTTGACTTTAGGATGTTCATCTGTTTGCCCATAGAGAGATTGCGATTTAAGGTTCCCAAAATCGTCATAATCTAAAACAATGCGGTGAATTCTATCGGTTTCTTTGCGATTCCATCCTGTTTTTGTAATCTCTGAAGGGAGACCAAATGAGCTGCTTGATGTGCTGTAGTCAACAAGTGTTGTGAACCTTTGGGTTATCCCGTAGGTACTACTTTTCTTGCTTTCTTCTCCATCATCAACAATGGCTTCTACAAGGTTTTTGTAAGAATCGTAGTCATAAAACTCTCTTTTAAGGGTTTTAGAGCTTCCTTTCTTCGAGAAGTAAAGTTTAGAAGCTAACAAATTTGTTCCCTCTACATAACCGTATCGTACGATCGTTCCCTTGCTATCTTCCTCAGTCAGAAGAAGGTTCCTTCCATCTGAAGTGTAGGTAAAAGTCTTTGAAAAACAGCTTTCCTCTGAAGAAGATAGAGGCATCCCTTCTCGGTCAAAGTCTATTTGAGCAAAGCCACTACCAGTCAGGTTTCCATAGGTTTTTCTTGTAAGAACATTGCCCGCTCCATCATAAGAAAAAGTGTTGTAGACATGACATCTACCATTTGCGTCTTCTAGTTTCTCTGAAAATAAAAGAGAAGACTCCCCTCTTTTCCCCCATGTATTCGTTTTTGTCAGTACGATATTCCCATTTAGAAACAGCTTCATCTCCTCTAAATGATGGTCTCGGTTAAAAGAGAAGTGTTTTTCTGTTCCAGAGAACTCTTTCACTGCTACTGAAACACCGGTTAAACGGTTTCGGCTGTCGTAGCAAGGAGTATAGGAAAAATCAGCTTGAGTAATAGGCTGCCCGGTAGCAGCCGAAGGTTTTAGAAGAGCAGAGACCTTTCCATTTTGAAAATCTCCACTCGAAAAGTATTCGATCTCCAGAAAGTTATCGTCTGATATCGCTTTTTTCTTGAGCCGGGGGAAGCCTTGGAAAATCTCATACTCATAAAAGCAGGTCGGCTCTCCTATGTTTTCAACAGAAGAAAGAACAAGAGTATTTTCTTGATTGTCTAGATGATAAATGACCTTGCTCTTATTCGATCCTTTAGCAACCACCGTTTTTTGGTCTGGATAGGAAAAAGAAATCCAAGAAAAAAGCGTTTGCTTGGAAGAGTCTACGCTTTTAATCGCTTTCAATAATCCATTTTCGAAATACTCATAGAGTATGTGATGGCCTGAAGGGAGCTTTTCTTGCTCCAAAAGATAAGAAGGAGTAGCTGCTGAGAGCTTTTTGTAGGTGCGGACGGTTCCATCCCCTGTCTCAAGAGTGAAGATATTTTCGGATCCTATGAAGGAAAGGTTACAATTTTGAAGGTTGGTTTTTCCGCTGATTTCGTCGTTATAGGTGTTGGCAAGTCCCACCATTTTCTGTGGCAAAAGAGGCAGTTTCTGCTCCTGGGTTGATGCTCCAATGTGGATCCAACCTGAGAACATAAGCATGGCTCCACTTGTATCTCCCACAAAAATAGAAACAGGGTCATGCTGTCTTCCATCAGCATGATAGGGTGATTTTGTTGGATCTTGCCTAAATGACAAATAGCAGTGGGGATTAAGACGCCACCCTCCTAAAAAAGCAAACTCTCTTACGTCATGACTACAATAATAACGCACCAATCGAAGAGGAACTGTTCCTGGTAATACTAAGTCCGTAGAAACATCAGAATAAGACCCTTCGACTAAACTCACTGTTTGATCATACAAGCTGTCCGGAGAATTGATTCGCGGTTCAACAAAAGTCTCTTCAGCAGAAAACGCTTGGGACAGAGAGATAAAAAAGAAGAAAAAGGCAAACCTAGAGACAAATTTTAGCACTTGAAAGCTTCTCCTCACAAAATCTAAACAGAAACATGCTAAATTATCTTTTATATAAAGAACAAGAGCTAGGATCTGGAAAGTTATACATCATATTCGATTCGAGATAAGATGTTTTGGGTGTGTATATTCAAAATAAAACCCTTTAATGGCTTTTAAAATCGACTTAAAGATTGCTTTTGCAAATAGTTATGGCCATATATAGAAATTTTATTTTCTGCCACATCTTTTTTCTCTTCCTTCCCATAACTTTCGCTCCATTTGACACTTTAGCCATTTCTCTGCTGGAATTTCCAAAGCACTTTCTAAATCAAGCGCAGTCTCAACAGAAAAACCCCTTTTCCCTAAGATGATATTATTGACTTTAGGCGCTGTCCAAGAACCACCTAAGATCTTTGCTAAAGCGCGCTGGGAGAGTTTTCTCTTATTGAGCTCTCTTTGGAGCATTGCTGCTGGAGTTAGAGGGGAATTCTCAACGACCATGGGATTCCTTCCATACATCAGCATTGCGTATGCCTTCTGCGATTTCCTCACAAGAAGCTTTTT
>CAYFOU010000044.1:0-16838 GCA_964344805.1 uncultured Piscirickettsiaceae bacterium
CCCTTTGGCCACTCGGGAACCCCTCCGAAAAATCAAGAGGCGGTATTTTGCTGAGCATTGAGCATGGTGTCAACAGAAAACCGCCGAAAAAGTGGAAAAAAGTGTGTGACTATTCAGCTCACTCCTGAAATCCGCCATTTCAGCGTTCAAAAATGATCATTTACACCAGTAAACTCGCATTTTCTGCCCTAAAGCGCGACAGCGCCTGAGGTGATCACTGGCGAATTTCAGAAGCAATCTGAAGAGCTACCAAAAATATTTTTAAGAGGCTTCAGCCTCTTCACTGCTACGAATCTCGTAGTCGTAACTCACCTCAACCGCCGCCTTGAGCATGTGAGAGACAGAGCAGTACTTGTCAGCAGACATCTCTACCGCCCGCGCAACCTGTTTCTCATTCAGACCATCCCCGACGATCACATAGTGGAGGTGGATCTTGTCAAACACCTTGGGAATCTCCTCAACCCGATTGCCCTCTGCCTCGATCCAGCAGTTATCCAGCGGCTGGCGCGCCCGCTTCAACATGAACACCACATCCATCGCGGTGCAGGTTGCCGCCGCCAGCAGCACCATCTCCATCGGCCGCATCCCGGTATTGCGTCCCCCCACCTCAGGGGCACCATCCATTACCAACGAATGACCACTACCGGTCTCTCCGACAAACTGCATTCCATCGGTCCAACGGACCGTTGAGGTCATGGTTCCCATACTTCTCTCCTGAATTAATAGAATAGTGTTTTCAGCTGCTGTCCCGGATCTTCAGCCCGCATAAAGGCCTCGCCAACCAGAAAGGCATTGACCTGATGATCACGCATCAGTTGCACATCCTCCCGGCTGTGAATGCCACTCTCGGTGACCACAATGGTCTCCTGAGGAATCGGCTCCAGCAGCTCCAGCGTGGTCTGCAATGAGGTCTCAAAGGTACGCAGATTGCGGTTATTGATCCCCATCAGCGACAGATTGAGTGGCAGCGCCCGCTCCAGTTCAGCCCGGTCATGCACCTCGACCAGCACATCCATCCCCAGCTCCTGCGCCAGACCACAGAGATCCTCCATCTGCGCATCCTCCAGTGCCGCCACAATCAGCAGAATACAGTCGGCGTGAATCGCTCGCGCCTCGTAGACCTGGTAGGGATCGACAATAAAGTCCTTGCGGATCACCGGCAGCTCGCACGCCGCGCGTGCCGCCATCAGGTACTCCTCATGCCCCTGAAAGAAGTCACGATCGGTCAGAATGGAGAGACAGGCCGCTCCCCCTTGCTGATACTGCTCTGCAATCTCTGCTGGCTCAAAGTGCTCCCGCAACAGCCCCTTACTGGGGGAGGCCTTCTTGATCTCGGCAATCACCGCTGGATCACCCGCCTCGATACGGCGCCGCATCGAGTCGACAAAACCACGTACCGGCTGCGCGTCGGCTGCTCTGGAACGCTGTTCGGAGAGATCAGACTTTACTGCACGCTCGGCGATCTCCTCCTGCTTGCGCTGCAGAATCTTGACCAGAATATCGGGGGTATCGCTCATCACATCCCCTTACGCTTGCGAACAGGAGACCAGTGCATCGAGCTTGGCTCGTGCCTCACCACTGGCAATCACCGCCTGCGCCTTCTCCACGCCTGCCGAGAGGGAGTCGGCCAGCCCAGCCACATAGATCGCAGCACCAGCATTGAGGGCAACAATATCTCCAGCAGCCCCCCCCTTGTTCTCCAGCACACCCTTCACCACCGTCAGACTCTGCTCGGCATTCTCCACCGCCAACCCACTCAACGGTGCAGTCGACATCCCAAACTGCTCCGGGCTAACGGTATAGGTGGTGACCTCACCATCCTTCAGCTCCGCCACCTGAGTCCCCCCACTGATGGTGATCTCATCCAGACCATCACTGCCGTGAATCACCATCACATGGCGACTCCCAAGCTGCTTCAACACATGGGCCAGTGGCTCCACCCAGGCCGCATCGAAGACACCGATCACCTGATTGGGGGCACCCGCCGGATTGGTCAGCGGTCCGAGCAGATTGAAGATGGTGCGTACCGCCATCTCCTTGCGCGGCCCGATCGCATGCTTCATCGCACTGTGGTGCATCGGCGCAAACATGAAGCCAACACCGACCTCATCAATACAGTTCGCCACCTGCTCTGGAGAGAGGTCGAGCTTCACCCCGGCCACCTCCAACAGATCAGCACTGCCGGAGCTACTGGAGATGGAGCGGTTGCCATGCTTCGCCACCTGTCCACCCGCCGCAGCAATCACAAAGGTCGATGCGGTGGAGATATTGAATGTCTTTGCACCGTCACCGCCGGTACCACAGCAATCAACCATATGGTCACCGGATACCGCCACCGGGGTGGCCAGTTCACGCATCACCGCAGCCGCTGCAGCAATCTCATCAACCGTCTCCCCCTTCATCCGCAAACCAATCAGGAAACCACCAATCTGTGCCGGGGTCGCCTCTCCGGTCATGATGCTGCGCATCACCGCCTGCATCTGCTCACGCGTCAGATCCTCTTTCTCAATAACCGATTGAATCGCCGCCTGAATCTCCATAATCACTCTCCGCTACCGCTGCAAAAAATTGTTCAATAGTGCATGCCCTTCCGCCGTCAGAATCGACTCGGGATGGAACTGCACCCCCTCCACATCCAGCGCCTTGTGACGCACTCCCATGATCTCGTCGATGGAGCCATCCTCATGCTGGGTCCATGCCGTAATCTCGAAAATATCCGGCAGACTCTCTTGCTCAATCACCAACGAGTGGTAGCGGGTCGCCTCCATCGGATTGGAGAGCCCCTTGAACACGCCACCATCATTGTGATGAATCATTGAGGTCTTGCCGTGCATGATCTCCCCGGCGTGGACGATCTTCCCGCCAAAGGCCTGTCCGATGGTCTGATGACCGAGGCAGACCCCCAGAATCGGCAGCTCTCCCGCCATCTGATGGACCACCTCCAGTGAGATACCCGCCTCATTGGGGGTGCACGGCCCCGGAGAGAGCACGATGCGCTCCGGCTTCAGTGCACGAATCTGCTCCAGGGTAATCTGGTCATTGCGGTGAACCTCCACCTCGGCACCCAGCTCGCCAAAATACTGCACCAGGTTGTAGGTAAAGGAGTCGTAGTTGTCGATCATCAACAACATGCGATCAATCTCTCTTCTGCAAAAAGCGCGATGGTATCAGACTCTCTGCACTCACGCTGTAGCTGCCTGCTTCGCACCACTGATCTCCGCATGGTAGCTGCGGCGATAGGCCTCCACCACCGCCTCGCCCTCTTCTGCCGCCATACCGGTATCCTCCAGCGTCATCTTCGCCAGCTCCAGACTCGCCTCGATATTCTCCGAAACCGCATCACTCGCCCCCATCTTGCGTAGCGTAATACACTGCTCCAGATTGTGGCCACGCGCATAGAGCTTGACCTTGGGATATGCGTGATTGAGGTACCCCACCAACTCCTCGGTCGCCTTGGGGTCGTTGATGGTAACAATCACGGTGATCGCCTCTTCAATACCAGCCCCCTTCAACAGCTCTGGATTGTGCGCATCCCCAAAGTAGACCGGGTATCCCTTGCCACGCTCTCGCTCCACCACCGCCGCACTGCTCTCCAGAGCCACATAGGGGTAACCGGCCATCTTCAATACATCGCCAATACGGTGGCCCACTCGGCCAAATCCGACCAGAATCACCGGAGCCGCCACTGGAGGCTCCACCTCCACCTCGGGCTCACAGGTGGGACAGGGCGGTTTCTTCACCATCTGTTGCGCCCAGTGGGCCAACAGCGGTGTCGCCAACATGCTCAACAACACAACCAGCAACAGCTGCTCAAACACCCCCTGCTCCAGCAGCCCCGCCTGCAGTGCCAACGAAAAGAGCACCAGCGCAAACTCCCCACTCTGCGCCAACACCAGCGATGCCGCCCCGCTCTGGTTGCGCTTCAATCCATAAAACAGGCCAACCGGATAGAGCGCCGCAATCTTGATCACAATCAGCAGGGAGACCAGCCCCAGTGATAACAGCGGCGTCTCCAGCAGCAGCCCCAGATTGAGCGACATCCCCATCGACATGAAAAAGAGCCCCAGCAGCAGCCCGCGGAAGGGGTGAATCTCCGCCATGATCTGATGTTTGTAGGAGGAGCCGGAGAGCAACAATCCCGCCATAAAGGCCCCCATCGCCATCGACAACCCCATATGTTCGGTCAGCAACGCAGTACCGATCACGATCAGCACCGCCGTTGCAGTGAAGATTTCAGAGCTTCTGGAGAGCGCAATCCGGTGCAGCAGTGGATGGAGCAGATAGTGACCGATCGCCACCACCCCGCCCAGCAACAGCAGGGACTCCAGCGCCGCCAAGCCGATATCAGCCCCGATACTGAGCTCCGGCATTGCCAGCAATGGCACCAGTGCCAGCAGCGGCACTACCGCCAAATCCTGCAGCAGCAGAATGGCAAAGGCACTACGCCCATAGACCGAGGTGAGACTCTTGCTCTCGGTCAGCAGCTGCAGCACGAAGGCAGTGGAGGAGAGGGCCAGCGCCAGCCCGATCAGGATCGAGGCGCGCAGAGAGATATCAAACAGCAGATGGGAAACCATGATCAGCAATATGCCCGTCACCATCACCTGGGCGCTGCCCAGCCCGAATACCAGACGACGAATCTGCCACAGTAGCTTCGGCTTCAGCTCGATACCGATTACAAAGAGCAACAGCACCACCCCGATCTCGGCAAAGTGGGCCACCTCTTCGGCATTGGTGATCAGCCCCAACCCGGAGGGTCCGACCAGACCACCAGCAATCAGAAAACCGGGCACCGCACCCAGCCGCACCCACTGCGACAGTGGCACAACCACCACCGCTGCAAACAGCAGAATAATCAGATCAATCAGATAGGCGTGACTCATTGCTGAGCGCTATTCTCCAGCACCTGCTCCAATTCGGCCAACAACTTCCTCAGCAGCTCCGGTACCTGCTCCAGCTTGCCCAGATCAAGTGCCTCACACACCGCATGGCCCAGACTGCCCAGCTCGGGATAACCGAAGGTGGCGCCACTCCCCTTGATGGCATGGGCCGCAGAGCGCGCCTCACTCCAGGAAGACTCCGAGAGGTGCGCCTGCAACTCCTCTTTCAGAGCTGCAGCACGGGTCAGAAATACCTCATGCATCTCCGGATCGATCCAGTTCTCCTCTTCAGAGATCTCGATCACCTCCGGCTCACCGGCCGACTCCAGATAGTGTTCCATCACCAGATGGAGGTCGCGCCGATCGATCGGCTTGCTGAGGAAGCCATTACACCCGGCAGCCTCAAACTGGTCCCGATGCTTCTGCATCACATTGGCGGTCAGCGCCACAATCGGCACTCCACACCCCAACTGACGCAACGTCTGGGTCGCCTCAATGCCATCCATCTCCGGCATCTGCATATCCATCAGGATCAGATTGAAGTTGCTATTCAGCGCCCGATCAACCGCCTCACGACCATTATTGGCCATCACCACATCCACTCCGGCCAGCCCCATCAGGCGGCGAATCAACACCTGAATCTCCGGGGTATCCTCGGCCACCAACACCTGACCATGGAAACGGCGAGAGCTGGTAAAGCGCTTGCGCTCACGCGGAACTACCGGCTGATCACTGATGATCAACGGGATGGAGAGGCGGAAACAGGAGCCCACCCCCTCCTCACTCTTGACGATAATATCGCCCTTCATCAGCTCGGCCAGGATGCGCGAGATATGGAGCCCCAAACCGGTACCGCCAAAACGACGCGAGATCGAGCCATCTGCCTGTTCAAAGGGGCGGAAGAGACGACTCATCACCTCTTCCGACATACCGATTCCCTGATCTTCCACGCTGAGGTGGAGTAGATCATCCTCACTCCAGACCCGCAATCTCACCTCTCCATCCTGGGTGAACTTGAAGGCGTTGCCGAGCAGGTTGATCAGAATCTGCCCAATACGTTGCGCATCACCGATCAGCTGATGATCATAACGGACCTCCTGACTGATCCTGAACTGCACGCCGCCCCCCTGCTCCTGCGAGGAGAAGATGTGGGTAATCTCCTCAATCAGCAGGTCGAGGTCATAGCCGGTCTCGTTGATCTCAAATTTGCCCGACTCAATCTTCGACAGATCAAGAATATCACTCACCAGCGCCAGTTGACGGCGGCTCGACAGCTCGATGGCCCGCAACAGATCCTGCTGATCCACATTGAGCGGACTTTCCGCCAGAATCTCACTATTACCGATAATGGTGGTGAGCGGAGTACGCAACTCATGGCTCATTGAGGCGAGGAATTCATCCTTCGCCTTGTTGGCTCGCTTCGCACTCTCTGCACTCAGCAGCTCTTCCAGGTCGTGCAACACCACAACCTCACCGCCCATCTCACCACCATCTCCACTGTCGAGGGAGGCAATGGTGAGCGAGATCGGTACAGTGGTGCCATCCTTGCGCTTCAGATAGCGATCGATCAGCCCCTCCTGCTGCTGATCCTCAAACAGCAACTCCATCTCGGTACCGATCAGCTCCGCCTCACTGTAACCAAGCATCTTCAACGCTGCCGGATTGGCCTGCTGCACCCGCCCATTGCCATCCCGTACCAGGATGCCATCGGGAATACTGGCCAGCACCGAGGAGAGCCAACGCTGCTGCAGATTGGCCTGCTTCGCCTGCGCCTCCGCCCGATGCAGATCAGTCAATGCGGTCACATCAGAGACCGAGAGCAGTTTACGCTTCAGCACCCCCTCCTGATCTCCAGGCAGAGTGGTGATGGTCAGCTCCAGTTGACGGCTGATGCCATTGCGCCCGACAAAGTGCCAGCTCTTGATCGGGCTGCTGCCATCGGTCCGGTTCTGGCTCGCCAGCTCCTGCTCGATATCGGTCAAACTCACCTTGCCCAGCCCCATGCGATAGAACAGTTGGTCCAGCTCCATGGAGGGGTTGGGCATAAAACCGAAGATCGCCTCAAAGCTGGGGTTGGTCTGCACCACATAACGCCCGGCCACCTCAACCATCGCCACTGGAACGTGCTGGAACAGCTGCTCCACCAGCTTCACTTTGTGGCGCTGGGAACGTACATAACGCTCCATTGAGCGGATACGGTTGAGGAAAACCAGTGACGGGTCACTCTTGTAGAGCACGTCAATGGCGCCCGCAGAGAGCGACTGCTCGATCACATCCTTCTTCTCGGTGAGGATAAAGGGCATCACATCGTGGGTAATGCGCTCCGACAACAGTCTGCGAATCAACTCATCTCCGGTGCCATCGGGCATGTGGTAATCGATGATCGCCACCTCCGGCTGAAACTCACAGGCAACCTCCAGCGCCTCCTTGACCGTGCCTGCCGACTCTACCAGGAAACCGGCCTCCTTCAGCAGCTCCACATACATCAGCCGGATCGAGGCGGCATCATCGACCAGCAAAATCCGCATCGGGCTATCGAGATCACGGGCCTGCAGCATCTGCTGCATGGTCTGCTGGTAGTGCCACTGCTCCACTTGGCGTGCCAATGCACGGACACGCAGCAGGAAGAGGTCACTGGGATCACTCTTGCTGATCATGTCGATCGCACCGGCATCCAGCGCCGGACGCAGCTGATCGACATTGGAGAAGAGGGAGATCAGCATATGGGCGGTATCGGGTGAGGCGAGCATGTTCTGCGTCAACGCCGCACCATTCCCGTCAGGCAGGAAATAGTCGATGATACCGATATCGGGTTTCTCGGCACGAGCCACCTTCAGCGCCTCCAGCGCAGAACGAGCGGTCACCACCTGGTACCCCTCCTCGCGCAACAGATCGCTGTAGATATCAATGATTGCTGGTGAATCGTCAACCAACAGAATTTTCATCGAATTTCCCTATTCAACCCCTAAGATCACAGAAAGCCTCAACTTACCACCAGCTTCCCCCTACTGTCTACTATCCCACCGATTCTACACCTTTTTCTCCCAGAACTGGGCAGTTCCCTGCATTGCCCCCAGTTGATAGGGGGCAAATCCCGATTTACGGTAGGCAGACCGGGCCTTGTGGTTTCCGGACAATACCTCCAGCGTCACCTTGCAACAGCCTCGTTCAATCGCTATTGCCTCCACCTGCTGCAACAGCTGACCGGCAATCCCCATTCCCCGAACGCCCTCCCGGACCACCAGATCATGGATATTGATCAACGGCTTGCACTGAAAGGTGGAGAAGCCCTGAAAACAGTTGGCCAATGCAACCACCTCTCCCTCCATCCAGCCCAACACGCTGAAGGCCCCCGGCACGCCAGCCAGTGATTGCGGCAGCCTCTCCAGTATCTCATCCGCCAATGCTTCGCCCCCGCCCATCGGGTCGGTAGCGTAGTGCTGCATCAGTGCTCGAATCGCCTGCACATGATCCAGATCGGTATAATCGGCCACCTCCCATTGCATCAAACTCACCGTTATCCCCATGATTTCATTAACAGTGCACTACCACTAAACAACAGCACCACACTGACAATCTGCACAAAGCGCTGTTGGCTCAATCCGGTATGGATATGACCTCCTCCCCACATCCCGAGTACAACCAGCGGCAGTGAGAGCAGGGTCCACCAGAGCAGCTCCTGGGTGAAAAATCCAGAGAGCGTATACCCCACCAGCCGCATCCCTCCATCAATCAGGAAGATCACCGCAATGGTACCGCGGAACGAGAGCTTGTCGAGCTGACGCAGGGTCAGATAGATGACAACAAAGGGGCCTCCGGTACCAAAGGTGGTCCCCACCAGACCAGCAAGGAAACCAAGCGGCGCCGCCCAGAGGCGGGAACCCTGCTCCGGCTTGAACGGCAGCAGCGCATAGATCGCATAGCAGATAACGAAGATCCCCAGCGCCATCGTCAACGCACCCGGCTCCACCGTCTTCATCAGATAGAGCGCCACCATAATGCCGCTGAGGGTGAACGGGGTCATTGGAAAGATCTCCCGCCACATCACATGCTTACGGTGGTGCACCCCGTGGGAGAGCGAGCTCAAATAGTCGAGCAGAATAATCACCGGTACCACCACCGTCACCGGCAGCAGCAACGAGAGTAGCGGCACCGCCACCAGTGCCGAACCGAATCCGGTGATGCCACGCACAAAGTAGGCCGCCATAATGGTCGCGGCACAGAGCAGCAGATCGGTGGAGTTGAGCGTATCAATCATCGTAAAGCGTGCAAAAAGCCGGTATCGTACCTGAACATGGTGGAACCAACGAACAAAAAGGGGATCGATGGACTGGGCATCTACCTGCTGGTGCTCTTTATCAACGCCTTTGTCGATCTTGGTCACAAGATCACCATCCAGAACACCATCTTCAAGATGGAGAGCGGTGAGAGCCAGATTCTACTCACCGCACTGGTCAACGCACTGATTCTGATCCCCTTTATCCTGCTGGTGGTACCGGCAGGCTGGCTCTCGGACCGCTACCCGAAACGGTGGGTGATGCGTCAATCTGCGGGGGCAGCGGTGGTCATCGCCCTGCTGATCACCCTCTGCTACTACCGCGGCTGGTTTGAATGGGCCTTCTTCCTCACCCTATTATTGGCGGTACAGAGTGCCCTCTTCTCCCCAGCCAAATATGGCTACCTGCGGGAACAGGTGAGTATAGAGCGATTGACCAGCGCCAACGGTGCGGTACAGGCGGTCACCATCATCGCCATCCTCTCCGGAATGTTTCTCTTCTCGCTGCTGTTCGAACAGCTCTATGCCAGTGGCCATCCACAAACCCATGAGGCGGTGCTGCAACAGGTCGCCCCATTGGGGTGGCTGTTGACCCTGCTGGCGATCAGCGAGTGGTGGCTGGCCGCCTATCTGCCTGACAGTCCTCCCCTCCTTGCAGAAAAAGAGCCCTCCAGCGACACCACCTGGCAACTGATCCGTCAGCAGCCGATCATCGCCTACGCCATCCTCGGCCTCTCACTGTTCTGGGGGGTATCCCAGGTCTCGATTGCCGCCTTCCCCGCCTTCGCCAAGGCGGAGCTGGGGGTCACCAACACCCTGGTGATTCAAGGGGTATTGGCAAGTGCCGGTATCGGCATTCTGCTCGGCTCCCTGCTCACCACCCGCATCTCCCGGGGCTGGATCGAGACCGGACTGATTTCACTCGGTGCCATCGGTCTCACCATCACCCTGCTACTGATCCCCACCTCCCATTCAGTCGAGCAGCTGGCCCTGCTGTTTCTGCTCACCGGTCTCTTTGGTGGCCTGCTGATCGTACCACTCAACGCACTGATCCAGTTTCACGCCCCTGCTCACCATCTGGGGCGCATTCTCGCCGGAAACAACTGGATGCAGAACATCACCATGCTCGGCTTTCTCGGTCTCACCATGGGGGTTGCGCTGCTGGAGACCGAACGCCCAGTCGATGCCACCCTGCTGTTCCACGCCATCGCCCTGCTGGCACTGGTCGCTACACTGATTGCACTATGGAAGGCCCCCCAACCACTGATCCGCCTGCTGGTACGGCTGCTGTTCCGCCGCCGCTACCGCATCCATGTCGATGGGCTGGAGCATATACCCGCCGAAGGGGGGGCACTGCTGCTGGGCAACCACATCAGCTGGATCGACTGGGCGATACTGCAGATCGTCTCCCCACGCCCGATCCGCTTCGTGATGGAGGAGGCGATCTACCGCCAGCCACTGCTGAAGTGGTTCCTCGATCTGGTCGAGGTGATCCCGATCTCCAGCCGCCGCAGTCGCGGAGCACTGGAACGGATGCAACAGCAACTGCAGGAGGGGGAGCTACTCTGCCTCTTCCCGGAGGGGGCGATCAGCCACAACGGACAGTTGCGTCCCTTCCAGCGTGGTTTCGAGAAAGGGGTCGCCGGTACCGGGACCCCCATCATCCCCTTCTATCTGCATGGATTGTGGGGTAGCCGCTTCTCCCGCACCCCGGTGCGCAAACAGCGCAGGTCTCTCTGGTGGCCCCGGCGCCGCAACGTCCATGTCACCTTTGGCCCTGCTGAGTCCGATGGCCTCAGCGCAGAGGCAGTACGGCAACGGGTAGAACATCTCTCTCTGCTGGCATGGATGCAGGAGGGCCGCCACTACCGCCCCCTGCAGCAGAGCTGGCTGCAACAGAGCAAGCGCATGGGGCTGCGCACAGTACTGACCGACACCACCACCGACACCCGCTTCAGCGGGCTGAAGCTATTGATCGCCACCACCCTGATCTCCCGCCGCATTGCACGGCTGAGCCCGGAACAGCGGGTCGGGGTGCTACTCCCCACCACCGCAGCCGGGGTATTGACTGATCTGGCCATCCTGCTGTGCGGCAAGACAGTGGTCAATCTCAACTACACCGCCTCACTGGAGTCGATTCAAGATGCCATCGAGCAGTCCGGTATCCACACCCTCTACACCTCCAGCCGCTTTCTGCAGAAGCTGGCGCTGCGGGGACGACCGGTCAAGGAGGCATTGGAGGGGGTTGAGGTGATCACACTGGAGTCTCTACGTGGCGAGATCTCCCCACTGGAGCGAATCACCACGGCAGCCATGGTGACACTGCTCCCCACCCCGCTGCTCAGTCGATGGATTGCAGTCGATACCCCGCTGGACCGGGATGCCTTCATCCTCTTCTCCAGTGGTAGTGAGGGAAAACCGAAGGGGGTGCGACTGACCCACCGCAACCTGATGGGTAACATCCACCAGATTGAGCAGTCTCTGCAGCCCCGCCTCCACCCCAGCGACCACGATACCCTGCTTGCCAGCCTGCCGCTGTTCCACTCCTTTGGCCTCACCGCCTGCACCCTGATGCCGCTGATCAAGGGGATACCGCTGGTGACCGTGGCCGACCCCACCGACACCGTTGCCGTAGTTGACGCAATTGAACAGCAGCACGCCACCCTCTACTTCGGCAGCCCCACCTTTCTGCAGTGGATGAGTCGCAGCCAGAAGGTCACCCCACAGCAGCTCGACTCCCTGCGCTATGTGGTCTCCGGCTCCGAGCACCTGAAGCCACCGATACGGTCAGCCTTTGAGGAGAAGTTCGGCAAGACCATCTATGAGGGGTACGGCACCACCGAGACCGCCCCGGTAGTCTCTGCCAACATTCCAGACCGGCATAACGACAAGGGTGCAACGATCCAGCAGGGCAACCGCATCGGCAGCGTGGGACGCCCTCTCCCCGGTACCCTGCTGAAGGTTGTCGATCATGAGACCCTGCAACCGTTACCCGTTGGTGAAGATGGACTGATTCTGATCGCCGGTATCCAGCGCATGCCGGGGTATCTCTGCCCACACCCTCCCTGTGAACAGCCCTTTGTCGAGATCGACAACATCATCTGGTACAAGAGCGGCGACAAGGGGCACCTTGATAAGGATGGATTTCTCACCATCATTGATCGCTATGCCCGCTTCGCCAAGATTGGCGGGGAGATGGTGAGCCTGGCCACGGTCGAGGAGACCATTCTCCGCCATAGCGACTCACCCATAGAGGTGGCTGCGGTCGCCACTCCAGACCTGCGCAAGGGGGAGCAGATCACCCTGTTCCACACCGGCACACTCCATCCCACCACACTACGCCAACAGCTTCATCAAGCCAAGGCATCCCCTCTGATGCTCCCTGCCCGATTCCACCCTCTGGAGGAGATTCCACTGCTGGGAAATGGCAAGCGCAACTATCCGTTGATGAGAGAGTGGGCCTGTATCGAGCCATAAAAATGTGATTCAAGGCTGCACCATTTTTCAACATACGTGCACCACAATGGTGCATACAGCACTATCAAGGTAGATTGCACACACCATAAACTACCGTTTATACAATATTTTTTGAAATGTGGAACAGAACCTGCTCTTCACCCGATACCCCCATTCAAAAGGAGTCCACCGATGCAGCCGCTTCCCGATTTCATTCTCTACAAACGAGAGCAGCTCACCGAGCATCTGCGAGCACCAATGGTGATGTTGGCCTCTGCCTGTGCAACCGTGTGGGAAGCACCGGAACAGCTCGACCAGCTGCTGGCCCGCCACAGCGGGACAGAGAGCGGTTGTCCCCTTCCCAGCTGTGAACTGCTCTACGCTCTCAACCCGGATGGTATCCAGCGTAGCGCCAATATCTCCCAGACCCTTCAGGATCGGGCTGCGGTAGGACAGGATCTCTCCAACCGCCCCTATCTTACCGAACGCCCCGATGGCGCAGACCACTTCTCCCTCTCCGAGGTCTACATCAGCAAGGCAACCCGACGCAGTTGCGTAACCGCCATCTGCCGGGTGGAGCATCCGGAAACAGGCTCTGTACTGGGGTATATCGGCGTCGACTTCCGCCTCAGCGAGCTACCACAGGAGGCGAACAAGGGGGAAGCTCCCCGCTACTGGATACAGACCAAGGGAGATCCCTCCGTGCGTCAGACCCTGTTCATGCAGGAGCGTGTAATCAGCGTCATGGACCAGAAGCTGGATGATGTCCTCCACATCATCGATGAGCTGATGACCGAACGCGGCATTCTCCATAGCGAAATCCACCTCTCCGGCTCCCGTGCCACCCTCTGGCCCCACAACACCCCATTCCGCTATCAGATCCATCTGCTGGATGAGATTCTCGATCCCTCGGTCTGTCTCGCCTACCCTGCCTGCAGCTACTCACCCGAGGCGATGATTCCCGCCGATCAGGTACTGCCGATCCTGCAGAAGATGAAGCGGCTGCGGCTGGCCGATGAGGTGATCTATCTGCGCGACTGCTCGATCAATCTGGTCAACGGCATGATCGGCCTTCACTTCTCCTGTGATGGGCAGCACTACATGCCTTATGAAGAGTTTCTGCAGGCCGATGACGCCTTCTGGTTTGGTGAACTGGCGGCCTGACATGGATACAGCACCACACCGCACCACATGGTTATAGGAGAAAAAGCACCATCCAGCCCATTGATACGCCGGATCAGAGAAGAATCGGATCATTTCAGTAGACAATCACCAGCAACCATATAAGCTGTAAAAATCCTTCCTGTTTTGAGCAACAACGAGAATAACCGTGTTCAAACCACCCTCTCAGATCCTCCTGACCATACTGTTGACGACCCTTTTTCCTGCCCTGTCGGCAAACAGCCAGACAGGGATTCCTCTGGTCACTGCTGAATTCCCCCCCTACAACTACTCTGGAGAGAATGGCATCACAGGTTCATCTACAGAGATTGTGAAAACGGTATTTGATCGTATGGGGATACCGGTAGAGATCAAGATCTTCCCCCCCAAACGAGCCATGTTGATGGCCGCACGTGGAGAGGTTGCAGGCTACTTCACCTTTACCCAAAACCCCCAGCGTCTTGATGACTACCACTTCTCACTGCCCCTCTCCACCATTTCAGATGTTCTGTTTGTAAAGCACAAGGACATTCCACAATGGGACACGCTGGCCGATCTCAAGGGGTATACCATTGGAGCCACTCAGGGGTACAACTACGCCCCGGTGTTTCTCAATGCCATCCGGGATAAAACCATTGGGGTCGACTATGTGGTTTCAGACAAACCGGAAGAGCTGCACCTTCGCAAGCTGATGGCGGGACGTATTGATATGGCAATCTGTGAAGTGACACTCTGCTCACACCTGATCAAGACGCACCAGAGTACCTTTGGCGAGATCACCTATATCGACAAACCGATCGGCCCGGTCCGTACCTTTCACCTGGGCTTTTCCAGGAAATGGCCCGGCTCTCAAGCACTTGCCGAGGCGTTCAACCAGAACCTGCAGGCTCTTCTGGATGAGGGGACAATCAGGCAGATCCACAACAGACACGGAACCCGGCGGGCACTTCCCCCCTCCTGACCCGGTTACTCAAATTAGCCTCATACTTGAGGCGCAGTACTTCAAAAACCTTCTTCATAGGAACCCCCATTGTGGGCATCTCTCTACAAAATCCACATAGCCTGAGCCAATCGGCCACCCCCGAAGATGAAAATCCGTTCTAAGCAACCATACTGAAAGATGAGCAGGGCGACCGAGGTCGTGCTTCTTTTCAGCGGCAGTGACCCCGACACAAAATTGACCCGGCTCTTTCGGCTCATACCCCTTCATACGCAGGGGACACAAGCGAACGACCATTGCGCTGGCACACAAGATACTTCGGGTCATCTACTCCATGCTCAAGAACATGGAACCCTACCGGGACCCGGAGATTGACTATGAGGCGATAATGGTTGCCAGGAACGCCTCTCGATGGATGAAGAAGTTACGGGAGTTTGGGTATTTGCCTCAATTGCAGGCAACGTAAACACAACCAGCAGGTAGGGATAGAATCAAGAAGGCTTTCAATGTCTCTGAGAGCAGGGATTGATCTGGCTCAATGCGTGGATGACTTTCACGGTAAAGAGGCAGAGGTATGCCTGTTAAAAAAGCATTCCAATGGGTTATGAAATCTTCCAGGATCGGGACCGCCGATTCCGGGAAAACTCCAGAAATTGGCCACAATGAAACGGAATGGTGGTCATATTCTGCTGGAATACGCACATGTTCAGATCACACATAGAGTATCTCTTCCAGCACTGATTACCATAAGAATCAGGCCTTCAATTCTGCCCTGCTGACTCGCGTCAAAAAAATAACACCTCAATAGATACAGCCTCTCCTTGCCCAATATTACAAGTTTGTTACACAGAAAATAACTTAACAACATATTGATACAAAACATAAAAAACAACAAAACAAACAAGTTGGCACACATTTTGTTTACAAGGGAAACGGCAGAGCGTCACAGCTGCTTTATCCAGCAAACGCAAACATTAAGTTAAGAGGAAAACCACAATGTCAATCATCAACACCAACATGCAATCCATCAATGCACAACGCCATATTCAGGTAAGTAACCGGGAACAGGCAACAGCCATGGAACGCCTCTCATCCGGCTCCCGCATCAATAGAGCTGCCGACGATGCCGCAGGCCTGACCATTGTTGAACACATGAACTCTCAGGTGAACGGTTTGACCCAAGCCATCCGCAACAGCAATGACGGTATCTCATTATTACAGGTAGCCGATGGTGCAATGGACAGCATTTCAAATCTGATACAGAGAATGCGAGAACTCTCCGTACAAGCCGCATCAGGCACCTATACGGATGACAACAGAGAAGATATTCAGGTCGAATTCTCTGCACTGCAGAATGAAATTACCCGCGTTATTGGGACTTCATCATTTAACGGGATTTCCATCTTGAACCGTGACCCTGACGCAACTCAAACCACCATTGATTTCCAGATCGGCTGGAACGCCACTGGAGAGGCTGCCAGCAGCGCCTCATTTATGGGGGAGGGGGTAACTCCTGAAACTACCATCACAGGGGTCTCTGGCACCCAGACAGACGGAAAATTTGGCGATCCCGGTTTCCTGACCGGATCTGCACTGGGCGCTACCCCGGGCTTAGCCACTGACAATAAAACGGTCCATAACGATCAGACCTTCAAGCTCAAGATTGACGGCACTGAAACCAACGACATCACCATTTCTGCGGGCACCTACACCAAGGCAGAGTGGGCTACCGAACTTGAAAATGCCATCAATGCCGACACCAACCTGATTACTGCAGGCGCCAGCGTTTCGGTAGCCTATAGCGCTGATGATGACAACTATGTCATCACCTCCAGCAGCGAAAACACATCCACCACAGCAACTTCTAAAGTGGAATGGGGAACCACAAGCCCCGGCAGCCTGAGTGAGCTGGGGCTGACCTCCGCCTCTACAGCAACATCCAGTGCCGCAGAGGTAAAGGGAAAGTTTGAATCCTCAGATATTTCAGGAGCAGCAGGTACCAATGTTGGTATAACCCTGCCCGAAAAGGTCGCTTTCAGTATCAATGTAGACGGCACCGACCATGGTCCAATTGAGCTGGCTGCGGCAACCAAAACCAAATTCGCCTGGGCTACTGAAATTCAAA
>CAYFOU010000045.1:0-16730 GCA_964344805.1 uncultured Piscirickettsiaceae bacterium
CTGGGAATTATATCTGCCCCGGCTTTTTGAGGAGACTCTATTTCAGGGCTATCTGCTGCTGGAGCAGATGGGAGAAACCGTGCTCGAAACGAACTACAATCCACTGCTGATTTTCTTCTCCTATCTGATTGCAATCTTCGCCTCCTACACCACACTGGGGATGGTGACCCATATGCGTCGGGAGTATGCCTCTGCTTCGGTAACCGCCCCTTTCTGGTGGTGGGGAGCCTCACTGACACTGGGGGGCGGTATCTTTGTGATGCACTTTGTGGCGATGCTCGCCTTCTCCATTCCGGTTGAGGTGCGTTATGACCTGGGGATGACCCTGCTCTCGCTGCTGGTCTCTATAGGGGGGGCTGCGATTGCCATTGCCCAGGTGCGCAAGGCACTCTCTCCCCCGCGTATGGTGCTGGGTGGAGTGGTGATGGGGCTTGGTATTGCAGCGATGCACTACACCGGGATGGCCTCTCTGCTGGCACCGGCCATGCTGCGCTATCTGCCGGGGCTTTGGGTGCTGTCGATTCTGATTGCAGTTGCGGTATCGCTGCTTGCCACCTATCTCTTTTATCATGTATCACGCTCCGAGTGGCGTCTGCCGCGCCACCATTATCTGGGGGTGGCGGTGGTGATGGCGACTGCGATTACCGGTACCCACCATACCGGGATGGTGGCGGCCGAGTTCTATAGTGGTGGAGCGTGTGGTATCTCCACAGGACTGTTTGATATTCAACTGGAGCAGCAGGGGTTGGGAGTTACGGTTTCGATAGTGGCACTGCTGGTGCTGATGATTGGACTGCTCACCTCGATTTTCAATGAGCGCATCCATCAGATGCTGGAGCGACGCAATGTGCAGCTGGAGCAGCAGATTGTGGAGCGCAGTGCCCAGTTGATTGCGACCCGGGATGAGATCGAGACGGTGCTTGACTCGATGGGGGATGGGGTTGTGGTGGTTGATCTGAAGGGGAGGATCCAGCAGGTCAACCCGCAACTGGAGAGTATGTCGGGACGCCCACAGGAAAAGCTGTTGGGGATGCCGGTCAGTGGTCTGTTTGTGGATGATCCGGTTGAAGATGATCTGGTCTCAATGCTGCAGCAACTGCTGCTTCCACTCAATGTGCTGTTTGAACATCGTACAGATGAATTTGAGCGGCTCTGTGCCGAATCTCCAGTGGCGATTATGGTGGTAGATGATCAGGGAAAAATCCAGCTCTCCAACTATGCGATGACCGAATTGACCGGCTGGGCGGTCCAGAGTCTGGTGGGGGGAACGTTTGATCCACTGATGTCAGAGTCGATGCGTGAGCAGCATGGAGATCTGCTGGAGCACTTTATCAATGCGCCCTCGGCAAAAACCATGGGAGGGCAACTGTTGTCACTGCTCACCGCCAGCGGTGAACAGAGAGAGGTGGAGATTGGCCTGATGCCGATGCAGCGGCGGGGCAAGACCTCGGTGATGGTGGTGCTCAACGGGCCGCAGAAACAGCGTCGCTGGGAGTTGTTCAAGATCTGTACACTGGGGCGGCTGGTAGAGGAGACTGATGAGCGGGTGCGGATCGAATACCAGCTACTGCAGCCTGATGGCAGCAAGCTGCCGGTGCGGATGACGGTGACCATGTTGAGCCAGTATGAGGGAGAGGTGCTGGCCAATGGGGCGGTGATGGTGGTGCATGATATCAGTGAGGAGGTGAAGCAGCGCAATCGTGACCAGTATGAGGCATTCCAGGCCGGTATTGCCGAGATGAGTGCAACGGTGATGCACAACATTGGTAATGTGTTGACCGGTATGCATGGTAGTGCCAGCGCCTGTAACCAGAGCTTGAAAGATCTCGATCTGATTGTGAAGGGGGTGCGAGCAATGCAACAGGGGGTGGCTGAGCGCAAGATATCGATGGAGCAGCTGGAGCAGGGGCTGGAGCTTCTGGCCCAGACCATTGATGTGGTATGTCACGGAGATCCCAAGAATGAGCGTGCATTTGGATTGCGCAAACAGACTGAACGGATTGATGCCGGTCTTAACCATGCACGGGAGATCATTTCGCTATTCCGTCTCGACTCCAAACCGGAGGCGCGGCCGGCCCGTTTCAACCTGCGCCAGATGGTGCAGGATACCCTTTATCTGATTGAGGATCGCTTCCACCGTTATCATGTC
Organism: uncultured Piscirickettsiaceae bacterium; assembly: GCA_964344805.1. GTDB lineage: Bacteria > Pseudomonadota > Gammaproteobacteria > Thiopontia. Next base: position 2,150 of record CAYFOU010000045.1, read on the forward strand.
GATCTGCAGTGTGAGGTGCCGGAGCAGATTGAGATCAATATCCCCAGAAATCTCTCGATGCAGATGCTGCTCAATCTGGTGAAGAACAGCTTTGAGGCGGTACAGCAGCGCAGGGAGCAGGAGCGGGATGCCGAGGCGTGGGTACGTGTTGTGGCAGTCGAGAGCGGAGAGGAGGAGGTTGAGCTGCGGGTTGAGGATAGCGGTTGTGGCATCTCTCCGGAGCAGTTGGAGAGGGTGTTGAAACGGGGCTATACCACCAAGGAGGTGGGTAGTGGTATCGGTCTCCACTCCATTGCCAATTTTGTTGAGAGTATTGGGGGAACGTTATCGATAGAGAGTGAAGGGGAGAATATGGGGGCCACCGTACGCCTTATGCTGCCACTGGTTGATAAGCGGGTTTCCGGTGGTTAATTCTACTCTGTCAGATCGTCCGCTGCCGACCATTTGATCAGCAGCCAGCTGTTTACTTTTTCATGGCGTTCTTGGACCTTTGCAAGCTGAAGGTATCTAAGGTAGCACCTTCTTGAATGGCTTGACCTTCACCTCGGCATAAACCCCGGCATGGATATAAGGGTCATCATCAGCCCACGCCTGAGCGGCCTCCAGTGACTCAAACTCTGCGACCACCAGACTGCCACTGAAACCGGCAGGACCGGGATCTTCGCTGTCAATGGCGGGGTGGGGGCCAGCAATCAGCAGTCGCCCCTCATCACGCAACTGCTCCAGCCGCTTCAAGTGGTCGGGGCGTGCGGCTAGACGCTTTTCAAGACTGTTTTCAATATCCTGACTGATAATGGCGTAAAACATCGGTTACTCCTGTTGTCCGTTTTCCGAGGCGGGGGCCAGTTCGGTCTCCTCCTCTTCGATATGGCGGGTCATGTAGAAGGCCTGGGCGATGACAAAGGCAAAGGTGAGTCCCATCACTCCGAACAGCTTGAAGTTGACCCAGATCTCCTCGCGCGCCTTTTCATCCAGCTCCAGCCCGTAGTAGAAGGCGACGTAGATATTGATCAGCCCAACGATGATAAAGAAGATCGCCCAGCTCCAGTTGAGCCGTTTCCACACCTCCTGTGGCAGGGAGATGCTCCCTCCCATCATTCGCTCCACCAGTGGTTTTTGGCCGATATAGAGGCTACCGATAAAGGCGAGTGCGAAGGCCCAGTTGACCACCGTCACCTTCCACTTGATGAAGAGGGCATCCTGAAAGACCAGGGTGGCGCCGCCGAGTACGGTGATCAGCCCGAGGGTGACCAGATGCATCTTCTCGAAACTGCGGTGCTTGAGCCAGTAGGCTCCGACCTGAACGGCAGAGGCGGCAATCGCCACGGCGGTCGCAACAAAGATGTCGTACATCTTGTAGGCGACAAAAAAGAGGATGACGGGGAAGAGATCGAACAGAAATTTCATGGAGAGAACGGTAAAATAGCTCGTTTTATCAGCCGCACATCATACCATACCCTGTCATTTTTCCATGTCACTCAATTACGATCTGCACAGCCACTCCACCGTATCGGACGGCACCCTGACGCCGACCGATCTGGTGCGTCGTGCACAGGAGAAGGGGGTGGATGTGCTGGCGCTGACCGACCATGATGAGGTGGCCGGGGTGGCGGAGGCTGCGCAGGCCGCAGAAGAGATTGGCATTCAGCTGATGGCCGGGGTGGAGGTCTCGATCAGCTGGAGCAACCAGACGGTCCATATTGTTGGCCTCAATATTGATGCAGAGAATCCGGAGCTGTCGGCCGGGCTGGAGAAGCTGCGAGAGTACCGTACCTGGCGTGGAGAGGAGATCGGGCGCAAGCTGGAGAAGGCGGGGGTTGAGGATGCCCATGCCGGGGCATTGAGCCTCTGCAAGGGGGATCTGCTGACCCGCACCCACTATGGACGGCTGCTGGTGGAGCGTGGTGTGGTCGATGATCTGCAGCAGGCCTTCAAGAAGTATCTGTTGCGCGGCAAGCCCGGTTATGTGCCCGGCAAGTGGGCCACGCTGGAGGAGGCGGTGAACTGGATTCGTGCTGCGGGTGGTGTTGCGGTGGTGGCCCATCCGGCCCGCTATGGCATGACCCGTACCAAGCTGCGCCGTATGCTGTATGAGTTTATCGAGCTGGGGGGGATCGGCATGGAGGTGGTCTCCAGCAGCCACAACGATAATGAGATTCATACCATGGCACAGCATGCGGTTGATCTGGGGTTGGCCGCTTCGCGCGGTTCCGATTTCCATGATCCCGACTATCGCTGGATCGAGCTGGGACGGCTGCCGCTGCTGCCGAAGAAGTGTGATCCGGTCTGGAACCATTGGGAAGGGAGTCCCTAAACAAACATGGCACAACTGATTGAGATTCACCCGCAGAATCCGCAACCACGGCTGATTCAGCAGGTGGTGGAGGTGATCCACCGTGGTGGCGTCATCGCCTATCCGACCGACTCCAGCTATGCGCTGGGATGTCATATTGGTGACAAGCAGGCGATGGAGAAGATTCGTCGCATCCGTCAGGTGAGCAGCAACCACAACTTCACCCTGGTCTGCCCCAATCTGGCTGATCTCAGCCTCTACGCCAAGGTCGATAATACCTCGTTCCGGCTGATGAAGCGGGTGATGCCCGGCCCCTACACCTTTATCCTCAAGGCGAGCCGTGAGGTGCCACGACGATTGCAGCACCCGAAGAGGAAGACCATTGGATTGCGGGTGCCGGACAACAACATCGCCAATGCGCTGATGGAGACGCTGGGTGAGCCGTTGATGAGTTCGACGCTGATTCCCCCCGGTGCCGATTTCCCGATTGCCGATGCTGAGGATATCGAGCCACAGATCGCCAACCAGCTTGATATGATTGTTGATGGGGGTCACTGTGGGGTAGAGCCCACCACGGTGGTCAATATGGAAGAGCGGGTGCCGGTGGTGACCCGTGCGGGCTGTGGTGATCCTTCGCCATTTGAGTAGTCTGGCTACGGTGTATACTGGTTGGGTAAGGTACGGTTTTTTCTGGTCGACTGAGGCATCATGAAAAGAGAACAGGCACTGGAGCTATTGAATGCCAACAAGCAGCTCCTGAAACAGCGATTTGGAGTAAGACGGATTGCTCTCTTTGGTTCGACCGCCAGAGGAGAGGCCCGTTCTGATAGTGATGTGGACGTGTTGGTTGATTTTGATGGCCCGGCCTCCTCGAAACGTTATTTTGGTGTCCAGTTCTATTTAGAGGATCTGCTGGAGGCGCCGGTTGATCTGGTGACCACAAAGGCGCTGAGAGCCGAATTGCAGCCCTATATTGAGCAGGAAGCAGTCTATGTCTGATTCCGGCAAGAGGGGAAGGGCTTGGCGTTTCTATCTGGTCGATATGGTTGATTTTGGGGAGAAGGTGTTGGCCTACACCGACGGAATGGATCAGCAAATGTTTGTTGAGAGTGGACTGACCTTCGATGCCACCTTGCGTAACCTTGAGTTGATCGGTGAGGCGGCCACTCATATTCCAAATGAGGTGCGTGAGCAGCACCCAGAGATCCCTTGGCGCATGGTGGTAGCGACCCGAAATCGCCTGATTCATGCCTATCTGGGAATTGATCAGGATACGGTGTGGAGTATTGTTCAGGAGGATATTCCTGAACTGCTTACAATGCTTCGAAACATGTTGGAATACTACCCAGAGCCATGAACGACTTTTCCATGATGCAGACGGTGGCGATCTGGACGCTGCCGGTCCTTTTCGCCATTACCGTCCATGAGGTGGCCCACGGCTGGGTCGCCAAGCAGCGTGGCGACAAGACCGCGATGATGATGGGGCGGCTGACCCTCAACCCGACCAAGCATATTGATCCAGTGGGCACGGTGCTGTTGCCACTACTGCTGGTGGTGATGCAGACCGGCTTTGTATTCGGCTGGGCCAAGCCGGTACCGGTCACCACACAGAATCTCAACAACCCGAAGCAAGATATGGTCTGGGTGGCGCTGGCGGGTCCTGCCTCCAATGGGGTTATGGCGCTGCTCTGGCTCGGTATCATGATGATCGGAGCGCTGTTGCTCCACACCTTCCCCTGGGCGGCGGAGCCGATGATCTATATGGGGCAGGCCGGGGTGCTGATCAATGTGGTGTTGATGGTGCTGAACCTGATCCCGCTACCGCCGCTCGATGGCGGGCGCATTGTCACCGGACTGTTGCCGGGACCACTGTCGTGGAAGTTCAGCCGCATTGAGCCCTACGGCTTTTTCATTCTGATTGCGCTGCTGGCAACCGGTATACTGGGACAAATTCTGGGGCCTCTGATCTTCTCGGTCACTGGCGCCCTCTTCTCGATTGTAGGTTTTTGATATTTTTATGAACTCTATTACCAATAGTAATTCCACCATCCCTTCTCAATTTCAGCGGGTTGTCTCCGGCATGCGCCCGACCGGCAACCTCCATCTGGGCCACTACCATGGTGTATTGAAGAACTGGGTCCACCTGCAGCATGAGTATGAGTGCTTCTTCTTTGTGGCCGACTGGCATGCGCTGACCACCCATTATGAGGACCCCTCAATGGTGGAGAAGAGCGTCTGGGAGATGGTAATCGACTGGCTCGCCGCCGGGGTCAACCCCAACTCTGCCCGTATCTTTATCCAGTCGCAGGTGCCGGAACATGCCGAGCTGCATACCCTGCTGTCGATGATGACCCCGCTGAGCTGGCTGGAGCGGGTCCCCACCTACAAGGATCAGCAGGAGAAGCTGAAGGAGAAAGACCTCTCCACCTACGGTTTCCTCGGTTACCCGCTGCTGCAGAGTGCCGATATTCTCGCCTATCGTGCCGCCCATGTGCCGGTTGGCGAGGATCAGGTGGCCCATGTGGAACTGACCCGTGAGGTGGCGCGCCGCTTCAACCACCTCTATGGCAAGGAGATTGGTTTTGAGGAGAAGGCAGAGACTGCTGCCAAGAAGATGGGGAAGAAGAATGCCAAGCTCTATGGTCGTCTGCGCAAGGCCTTCCAGGAGGAGGGGGACCATGAGGCGCTGGAGACCGCTCGGGCGCTGCTGGAGTCACAGCAGAATATCACCATGGGAGATCGTGAGCGCCTCTTCGGCTATCTGGAGGGGGGTGGCAAGATTATTCTGCCGGAGCCGCAGGCGCTGCTGACCAAGGCGTCGAAGATGCCCGGACTCGATGGGCAGAAGATGTCCAAGTCCTACAACAACACCATCTCCCTGCGCGAGAACCCGGAGGATGTGGAGAAGAAGATCCGCACCATGCCGACCGATACCAATCGGGTGCGCAAGACCGATCCCGGTGACCCTGCCAGGTGTCCGGTGTGGCAGCTACATGAGATCTACACCGATGAGTCGGAGCGTGCAACGCTGGCCGAGGGGTGCAAGACAGCAGGGATTGGTTGTATCGACTGCAAGCAGCCGGTGATCGATGGCATGTTGAAGGAACTGACCCCGATGCGCGAGCGGGCGCAGAAGTTTACCGAAGACCCTTCTCTGGTGCGCAACATCATCGAAGAGGGGAGTGAACTGGCGCGTGAAGAGGCGAAGCGCACCATGCAGGAGGTAAGGCAGGCAATGGGACTGGCGTATAAGTAATCGGAGCAAGCCCCTTGATCAGCCCCTCTGAGCCACGCTTGCCCCGTCCTTGGGCGCTCGGCTGTTGCCCTCCCTGGCAACAGACGGACTCAGATGGACTGACCAAGGAGCAATGAGAGATTAGTCTGTGAACGAAGAACTCCCCCTGGCAGAAGAGGTGGATGGTGAGCAGCAGGCGTTGCTGGCGGAGATTCGCGTCTCTGGTGAACAGTTGGAGGAGCTGCCGAAGGATCTCTACATTCCACCCGAGGCGCTCAAGGTGGTGCTGGAGGCGTTTGAAGGGCCGCTCGATCTGCTGCTCTATCTGATCCGGCGGCAGAACCTCGATGTCCTCAACATCCCGATTGCCGAGGTGACCAAGCAGTACATGTCCTATGTGGAGATGATGCAGGCGCTCAATCTGGAGCTGGCGGCGGAGTATCTGGTGATGGCGGCACTGCTGGCGGAGATCAAGTCGCGGATGCTGCTGCCGCGCCATGATGAGGTGGAGGATGAGGATGATCCGCGTGCCGAGCTGATTCGCCGACTACAGGAGTATGAGCAGTTCAAGAAGGCGGCCGAGGATCTCAACGAGCTGCCGCGGATGGAGCGAGATATCAATCAGATCGAGATAGCGGGTCCCACCCGTGGACCGCGCCCTCAGCCGGAGGTGCAGCTGCAGGCGCTGCTGACCGCATTCAGTGAGGTGCTGCAGCGTGCCGAGCTGTTCAACAGCCACCACATCCAGAAGGAACCGCTGTCGATTCGTGAGCGCATGAGCCGGATTCTGATGCGGCTGGATGAGATGCGCGATAGCGATAAACAGTTCCTGGAGTTCAAGACCCTGTTTGACCCGGAGGAGGGGCGTGGTGGAGTGGTGATTGCACTGATGGCGGTGCTGGAGCTGATCAAGGAGGCGCTGATCGGGGTGGTGCAGAATGAGCCCTATGGCCCCATTTACATTGGTCCCCCCTCTGAGGTCTCACTGGAGAAAGGTGAACGAATTTGATCATGGAAACCAGCCTGAAAAATATTATCGAGGCCGCGTTGATGGCGGCTGGCAAGCCGCTCAGTGTAAAGCTGCTGCTCGCGCTGTTTGAGGAGGATGCACAGCCGGAGCGCAAGGCGGTGGTGGCTGCCCTGAAAGAGCTGCAGCAGGAGAGCGAAGGGCGTGGTTATGAGGTTGTTGAGGTGGCCAGTGGCTGGCGCATGCAGGTGCGGCAGGAGTTGTCGACCTGGATCAACCGGCTGTGGGAGGAGAAGCCGGCCCGCTACTCCCGTGCTCTGCTGGAGACGATGTCGCTGATCGCCTATCGCCAGCCGATCACCCGTGGCGAGATCGAGGAGATCCGTGGGGTTGCGGTAAGCAGCAATATTATGAAGACCTTGCAGGAGCGGGAGTGGATTCGCATGTTGGGTCATCGCGATGTGCCGGGGCGTCCGGCGATGTATGGCACCAGCCGCAAGTTCCTTGACTACTTCGGCCTGAAGACGCTGGAGGAGCTGCCTACGTTGATGGAATTGAAGGAGCTGGGACCATTGAATCAGGAGTTCAAGCTGGGTGATGAAGAGCCTGCGCTGGAGGATGAGATGAATACGGGACCCGAGCTGGAACTGGTGGTCGACAACTCTGCCGACACCCCGAAGGAAGAGATGTAATGGAACTATCCAACGAGATCGAACAGGAAGAGATGGAGCAGCCACAGGGCGAGCGTATCCAGAAGGTGATGGCGCGGGCCGGGATCGGCTCTCGACGTCAGGTGGAGCAGTGGATCAAGGAGGGGCGGATCAAGGTCAACCGTCAGCCTGCCCAGCTCGGGATGCGTATCACCCCGGAGGATGAGGTTCGCCTCAACGGGGATCGGGTCCACCCTTTTCCCAAGAGTGGTGCGGCGCCGCAGACGCGTGTACTGCTCTACCACAAGCCTGCCGGGCAGGTGACCACCCGGCGTGATCCGGAGGGGCGCGATACCGTCTTCAACCATCTGCCGAAGATTCGAGGTGCGCGCTGGATTGCGATCGGTCGACTCGACTACAACACCTCCGGTTTGCTGCTCTTTACCACTGATGGAGAGCTGGCCCACCGCCTGATGCACCCCTCGGCGGCGATTGATCGTGAGTATGCGGTACGGGTACTGGGTGAGGCGAGTGACGAGCAGCTGGAGCAGTTGCACAACGGGGTGGAACTGGAGGATGGCATCGCCTCCTTCACCGATATTGTGGAGTCGGGGGGCAAGGGGGCCAACCACTGGTACCACGTGGTGCTGCAGGAGGGACGCAACCGCGAGGTGCGGCGCATGTGGGAGGCGGTCGGGCTGACCGTCAGCCGTCTGATGCGGGTGCGTTATGGCACCATCTTCCTCGACAAGCTGCGGGCTGGCAAGACCCGTGAACTGGAGCGTGATGAGGTGCGCCAGCTGCAGGAGATGGCGGGGATCGAGGTGAGTGAACCGCTGACCCTGAAGAAGCCCCGAGGGGAGCGCAGCAAGGGGGCGGCTCGGCGCAAGAAGATCCACCGCAAGGCAGATGCTCCGCGTGGCAGGAAGAAATGATCCGCTAGCGGTCTTTCAACAGCTGTTTGACCACTACGGCCCCCAGCAGTGGTGGCCCGCGGAGACCCCGTTCGAGGTGATGGTGGGGGCGATTCTGACCCAGAATACCACCTGGAGTGGGGTGGAGAAGGCGATCACCAACCTGAAACAGGCCAATGCGCTCTCACTGGAAGGGGTTCTCGATCTACCGCAACCGGAACTGGGGGAGCTGATTCGCCCCTCGGGCTACTTCAACCTGAAATCGAAACGGCTGCAGAACTACTGTATCTGGTATCGGGAGCATCAACAGCAGGCGTGGGAGATGGAGACCGATGCGCTACGCAATGTACTGCTGCAGATCAACGGGGTGGGGCCGGAGACGGCAGATGACATCCTGCTCTACGCCTTTGAGCGCCCGATCTTTGTGGTCGATGTCTATACCCGCCGCATCTTTGAGCGCCTGCAGTGGTTGCAGGGGGGGGAGTCCTATGAAGAGATTCGCAGTCGGGTGGAGAGCTGTTTCTCCGCTGAATCCACTGCTGAACAGGTGCGGATCTACAACGAGCTGCATGGCTTGATCGTCAGCCACGCCAAGCAGTTCTGTCGCAAGAAGCCGCAGTGTGAGGGGTGTCCACTGGAGGCGGCCTGTGGCTACAGCAGCCTGAAGTCAGGTGATTAAAAAATGGGCAGTTTGAGGGAAACGTTGCGTTGATGTGGTAAACGGGGGTGCATTGGGGGTTATCTACACAGTTATCCACAGCATATGTGGAGAAGTGAGGTTCCTCTTATGATGTCGCGCAATTAGGGTATTGAGCAATAAATCAAATCATGATTTAAATATAACTAATTGATTTGTAGAAAGGGATAAGGAAAATTATAGATTTTTTTCTAAGTCGTTGTTTTTCTGAAAAACGGGGGGAAAGCCGGGTTTTCTGCTCAGGTAATCAGAGAGTATCCACAAAAATGGCCGGTGTGGAAAAAGCACCGGCCATTCAGTTGTTTGTAGCTATAGAGAGTGATTTCCGTAATATCTTAAGGGGAATTACGGGAAGCGATGTTTAACGACGGTAGTAGGGATAGGGAGGGAGCGGCGTCGGCATCCGAATCGGAGGCAGCGGGCGCGGTGCGTAGTAGGGCATTGGGCGCACAGGCTGACGGTAACCATAGCTCTGAGGCTGAGGGGCACGTCGCTGATAGTAGTCCTGACGGCTGCGCGGGATGGGTGCGATCGGCTTGACCGGCTTTGGTGGGGCAGGGCGCGCCTTGGCAATGGGTGCCGGAGCTGCCGGGCGAACCGGGGCCATTGGATAGGTACGCTGGCCTCTGTCTTGACCTCCCGACTGTACATTCATTCCGAAGGGCTGCTCGGCGTTGTTGTAGTCGATGGTTACACCGGGACCCTCTTCCGGATCCTCGCTGCTCTCCGGTTCCAGTCCCCAGGCGCTGGATAGATCATTCTCACTGCCCCAGGGGCCGAACCACTGGGCGGTAGCATGGGGGCTGCTGATCATCCCTGCAACCAGCAGAAGGGTAGAGAGTTTTTTATAGGTTGTCATGGCCACATTCCCTGTTGGATGAAGGGAGCAATCATAGCAAACTTGGGACACTCAGTCATAAAGTCCCAACTGGTTCTGGTAGATTACCTTGTCCAGTGTCTCCATATATTCGTTGCCATTCTCGGCATAACGGGCCAGCCCCTTGATCAGCATGGTACCGCTGGGAGAGAGCAGGCTGGTACGCTGCTGATGGCGCAGGTTGCGCAGCTCCTGAAAGGCGGAGCGGGTGTTGAGAATATGGATGTACTTGCGGATTGCCAGTTCCAGTGTCGGGTAGCGTTCCACCTCATGGGTTGCTCCCTCGGCTCGCCGCTTGGGGATGATGCCGCAGCCGGGGCGGGAGCACCAGATACCGAAGTAGTTGTTGCCCTCGCGGGCAAAACGGGAGGTGCCCCAGGCCGATTCGATGGCTGCCTGTGCGATCAGCAGAGAGAGGGGGATGGTATCGGTGCGCTGAATCAGGGTGAGCCAGCTCTTGGGGTGATCCGAGTCGAAATCCCCCACCTCCAGATGGTGTGCCATCTTCAGCACCCACTGCTGTTCATGTAGCGAGAGTGGGTCTCCGGCGCGATAGCGCAGATAGAGCCCCATCAATACAGTGCGCTGCTTGTCGATGGCGTGCAGTATTGGACGGGCCTCACGGGTGATGGTGTTGATAAAGGCCTGTTTGCGAATGGTGGGGTCCTTGATATTGCTGAAATTGGGCACCGGCTTGACCGCCTTCTGTGCCTCCAGCGTATGGTTGGCGGTATCCGAGAGGTCATCAGGGGAGGGCAACTCAAAGGCAACAGCGGTGCTGCTGAGTAGCAGGAGCAGTGCTGAAGCGGAGAGTCGTTGCATGGTTACTCCAGTACTTCGCTGATGATCTGTGCCAGCATCGCCTCGACCTCTTGCAACGCTGGACGTGCCTGTTCAGAGCCGATCTTGGAGAGCTTCAGATAGGTGAGGTGGACGATATCCGGCTGCTCTGCGGTGCTGTAGAGCGCGATCGAGTAGGGGCAGAAGATCACCGCTGCAGGATCGGCCAGCGTCACCTTGCGTGAGAGTTTGGCGCTGCAGAATTCGATCACCTCGGAGCGGGAGAAGGGGGAAGTCTGGCCGTCCCCCAGATCCTTTCCGGTGCGCTCCAGCATGCTGCCGACATTGGAGGTGTGAGCCACCACCAGCCCCTGATTGGTGATCCCCTCCAGGATGTACTCCTTGACGATCTCAAACTCCTCCTCAAGGGTGTGTTGTACCCAGAGCCCATCTGCCAGTGCAGAGAACGGGGAGAGCAGAAACAGCAGAGTAATGATTTTTTTCATTGTTATTCAATCTCCGGTGGAGGAGATGAGTCTACTGCGAAAGGGCGGTGGTTGCACCCTTGAATTGGGCGATGGAGATGAGGTTAAATGGCGGGCCATGAATCGGACTATTCACCTGTTATCCGTGGTGTTTTTGTCAGTTTTGCTGATGGGGTGCGGCCCTGGCAAACTGAACACCAGCGATCTCTGCAGCATCTATCAGACCCACCCGTCGTGGGAGCAGGCGACGCTGCAGGTGGAACAGCGCTGGGGGATTCCGCAGGAGCTGGTGATGGCGGTGATCCGCCATGAATCGGCATTCGTCGGTGATGCCCAGGCGCCACGGCAGCGCTATTTCGGCATTATTCCCGGCAAGCGGCTCTCCTCCGCCTATGGTTATTCACAGGCACTCGACCGCACCTGGGAGGAGTATCAGCAGCGTACCGGTAACAAGAGTGCGAAACGGGATCGTTTTGCTGATGCGGCCGATTTTGTCGGCTGGTATCTCAACCGTACCCACCGCAGTTTGCAGATCTCGCGCAGTGATGGTTACCACCTCTATCTCGCCTACCATCAGGGGCACCGCGGATTCCTGCGTCGTGATTATGAGAAGAAGCCACGGCTGATGGCGGTGGCTAAGCGGGTGGAGCAGACCCGCAAGAGTTATCGCAGACAGCTCAAGCAGTGTCGCCCGGAGGTGACCGAGCAGAAGCGGGAGCGCCGCTTCTCTTTAGAGATTAACGAGAAGACTCCTTAAAAGACCCTCTTAGGAGATCCCGTCCAGCTCCCCATCCATATGGGCCTCGGTTAGCTCATCGAGACCACCGATGTAGTCATCGCCGAGAAAGATCTGTGGCACCGTGCGCGCGTTGTTGGTGCGCTTCAACATCTCCTTCAACCCCTTCTGGGACTGATCGACCCGCACCTCAGTATAGGAGATGCCCCATTTGGTCAGCAGCTCTTTCGACTTGTCGCAACGGGGGCAGGTTGCGGTGCTGTAGATCTTGATTTTTCTCGCCATGAGATATTTTCCTGAGTAAAAGAATGGGGGATGATAGGGGGAATAAATGGAAACGTAAACAGGAAGCAATGATATGGACAGTGCGGTAACTCCAAAGACCACCTACCTCAGTGAATACAAAGTGCCCAACCATCTGGTGCCGGAGGTACGCCTCTTTTTCGATATTGGCGAGGAGGAGACCCGGGTCAAGGCGACCCTCAATATCGAGCCCAACCCGGAGGGGGAGGCGGGCGCAGCGCTGGTGCTGAACGGTGGGGATCAGGAGTTGCTCTCACTCTCACTGGATGGCCTGCGACTGGGGGAGCAGCGCTACCACCGTGAGGGGGAGACCCTGACCATCGAGGCCGTGCCCAGTGAGCCCTTCTTCCTGCAGATGGAGACCCGCCTCTATCCGCACAAGAATACCGCACTGGAGGGGCTCTACCGCTCCGGCCCGATCTTCTGCACCCAGTGTGAGGCGGAGGGGTTTCGCAAGATCATCTTCTTCCCGGACCGCCCCGATGTGATGTCGAAGTTCAACGTCACCATCGCCTCTGACCCGCAGCACTGCCCGGTGATGCTCTCCAACGGCAACCGCAAGACCACCGGGGGCTATCCCGATGGACGTCACTGGGTCACCTGGGAGGATCCATTCCCCAAACCCGCCTACCTGTTTGCACTGGTGGCGGGAAAGCTGGAGGGGATTCAGGACCGCTTCAAGACCGTCTCCGGGCGTGAGGTGGCGCTGCAGATCTTTACCGAGCCTCATAACGTCGACAAGTGTGACCATGCGATGGCCTCGCTGAAGCGCTCGATGGAGTGGGATGAGCAGGTATACGGGCGGGAGTACGATCTCGATCTCTACAATATTGTCGCGGTCGATGACTTCAATATGGGGGCGATGGAGAACAAGAGCCTCAATATCTTCAACTCCAAGTTCGTGCTGGCCAAGCCGGAGACTGCCACCGATGATGACTACATCAACATCGAGGCGGTGATCGGACATGAGTACTTCCACAACTGGACCGGCAACCGCATCACCTGCCGCGACTGGTTCCAGCTCAGTCTCAAGGAGGGGCTGTCCGCGTTCCGCAGCGTGCAGTTCGCCGAGGATGCGGGGCCGATGGCCCACCCGGTACGCCCGGACCACTATATCGAGATCAGCAACTTCTATACCGTCACCGTCTATGAGAAGGGGGCCGAAGTGGTGCGGATGCAGCACACCCTGCTGGGGGCGGAGCAGTACCGCAAGGGGATGGATCTCTACTTTGAGCGTCACGATGGTGAGGCGGTGACGGTGGAGGACTTTGTCTCCTGTATGGAAGCCGCCTCCGGGCGTGATCTGGGGCAGTTCATGCACTGGTATCGACAGAAGGGGACACCGCAACTGCTCGCCTCCTGGGAGCAGCAGGGAGAGCAGTTCCTGCTGACGCTGGAGCAGCAGCCACCGGAATCCTATAGTGATGAGGAGCAGGCCAGCTGGCAGCCGCACCATATTCCGGTGGCGGTGGGGCTGCTCTGTGCCGATTCCGGAGAGGATCTGTTGGAGGAGACCCGGTTGTTGGAACTGACCGAGCGCAAGCAGAGCTTTACCTTTGAGGGGATCTCATCGGCCGCCATTCCATCTATTCTGCGTGGCTTTTCTGCACCGGTGCTGTTGGGTACTGCACATAGTGCCGCTGAGAAGCGCTTTTTAATGGCACACGACAGCGACCCCTTCAACCGTTGGGATGCCGGTCAGCAGGTGGCCGAGGAGATGCTATTGCAGATGATTGCAGACTATCAGCAGGGCAATCCACTGGAAGTGGATGGTGACTGGCTGGATGCGGTGGCCGCGCTGCTGGAGAGTGGGCTGGAGCAGCCAGCACTGATCAACGAGGCGTTGATTCTACCTACCGAGCGCTGGCTCTCGGAGCGCATGGAGGTGGTTGATGTGGAGGCGATTCACGCAGCACGTGAAGCGGCGATCAGCGCGATTGCCAATTGCTATCGACAGCCGATGATTGATCTCTACCAGCAGCTGGACCCCGCCGAGGCGGATGGGCGCACCCTGCGTAATCTGTTGCTGGGGATGCTGATGCGGCTGGAAGAGGATGAGATCATTGCACTGGCGGTGAACCAGTTCGAGCAGGCCAGCAACATGAGTGAAGAGATCGGGGCGCTGGCTGCTCTGGAGCGTGTGGAAGGGGCTCAACGCTCCACGGCACTGCAGCAGTTCTACCAGAAGTGGCAGGGCGAGCGGCTGGTGATCGACAAGTGGTTTGGACTGCAGGCGGCCTCTCAACTGCCCAATGCGCTGGAGCAGGTGGAGGCGCTGTTGCAGCATGATGACTTTGAGATCACCAACCCCAACCGGGTACGTTCGGTGGTTGGGGTCTTTGCCCACGGTAATTTGCTCCACTTCCACCATGCCAGTGGGCGGGGTTATCAGCTACTGGCTGATCAGGTGATTCGACTGGATGCATTGAATCCGCAGGTGGCCGCACGGATGGTGGGGGCCTTCAACCAGTGGAGACGGTATGACGCCTCCCGTCAGGTGCAGATGCAGGCGCAGTTGGAGCGTATTGCAGCTACTGAAGGGCTATCAAAAGATGTCTATGAGATTGTCTCCAGAAACCTGCAATGAATTTCTACCTAAATCCTGCAAACCACTCGCAAATCAAGTAGAGAAAAGGCAGACTCC
>CAYFOU010000046.1:0-16348 GCA_964344805.1 uncultured Piscirickettsiaceae bacterium
CCGAGAACAAGTGCAGCTTCTGCAAGGGGACCAAGTGCTGCAGCTACTTTACCCAGCAGATCGATACCCCACGCAGCAAAGATGACTTCCATACCCTGTTGTGGCAGATCGCCCATCAGAATGTGGAGATCTATCAGGATGAGGATGGCTGGTTTCTGCTGATCAACAATCGCTGCCAGTTTATCGATGAAAACGGCGGCTGCACCATCTACAATCAGCGCCCCGCCATTTGTCGTGAATATGACAACGACTGGTGTGAATATGACGAACCGGCCGAGAAACATTTCAAGCGTCACTTCACCAGCTACGAGGCGCTGTTAAAATATTGCAAAAAACGATTCAAGAAGTGGAAATAACCGATGGAAGAGAACAACACCCCCTATATCATTGACGTCAATCAGGAGAATTTCGAGTCCGCAGTACTGCAAGCCTCCTTCAACGTGCCGGTGATGGTCGACTTCTGGGCCCCGTGGTGCAACCCCTGCAAGATGCTGATGCCGGTACTGACCAAGCTGGCAGAGGAGTTCGACGGTAAATTCATCCTCGCCAGGGTCAATGTCGATGAGAATCAGCCGCTGGCAGCACAGTTCAATGCCCGCAGTGTGCCCACCGTAAAGATCTTCCGTAACGGTGCCGTGGTGGATGAATTCATGGGAGCCCAGCCAGAGAGCAATGTACGCAAGGTGCTCGACAACCACATCTCCCGCCCCTCCGATCAACTGCGCCAACAGGCGAGCGAGATGATCCAGCAGGGTGATCTGGATGATGCCATTGCACTGCTGCAACAGGCCAACCGGGATGACCCGGAAAACCCGCGAGTGCGCCTCGATCTGATCAGCGTCCTCTTCCTCAAGGGCAACTATGAGGATGTGGAGCAGGCGATCAAGGCGCTGCCACAGGCGGAGCGTGACCTGCCCCAGATCAAGGGGCTGGAGAGCCGCCTGATGTTTGCCAAGGTGGCCAGTGAGGCGGCAGATATCGACACCCTGCGCAGCACCATCAAGGCGGATGCCGGCAATAGCGAGGCCCGTTATCAGCTGGGTGCTCAACTGGTGGTCGCCGGAGAGACCGAAGCGGCACTGCAGGAGCTGCTGCTACTGCTGATGAGAGACCGCGCCTATGGCGATGATGCCGCCCGTACCGCGATGCTGGCCATTCTGGATTCTATCGGAGAGCATGAGGTGAGCAGCAAGTGGCGCCGCAAGATGGCGAGTGCACTGCTCTGATAAAGCTTATTGCGCTTTAGCGAGATACTGCTCCACCACCTTGCGCAGCTCCTCCCTCTCAATAGGCTTGGAGAGGAAGCCATCACAACCGGCACGCTCAAACTGCTCTCTATGTTCAGCCATGACATTCGCAGTCAACGCATAGATCACGCCAGAGTATCCCTGTGTACGCAATCGGGTGGTCGCCTCAATACCATCCATCTCCGGCATCTGCATATCCATCAAGATCAGATCAAATGACTGGGCGGTGGCGGCATCCACCGCCTTTTTTCCATTCTCCACCACCACCACTTCAGCACCGAAGCTCTCCAGAATCCGGCGCACCAGTATCTGCAGCTCCGGGGTATCCTCTGCCAGCAGTACGGTGCCCGCAAGCTGTTCCCCCAGGATAATAGTGCGACGCTTGCGGGCCGGTAGTGGCGGCAAAATCGCCTTGCCACGCTTCAGCGGCAACACCAGCTCAAAAGAGGTTCCCTCACCCATTTCGCTCTCTACATAGATCTTCCCTCCCATCTGCTCGGCAAGCGTCTGGGAGATATAGAGCCCGAGCCCCGTCCCTCCAAAACGGCGGGAGATGGATCGGTCTGCCTGCTCAAAGGGTTGAAACAGTCGGCCCATCACTTCGGCCTGAATACCAATCCCCTCATCGGTTACCCGGTAATGAATGTGCTCACTCTTCTCCTCAATCCAGATCGCCAGAGAGACCTTGCCCTGCTCGGTAAACTTGATCGCATTGCTCAGCAGATTGACCAGAATCTGCCCAATGCGCTGCTCATCCCCAACCAGTTGATGCTTCAATTGCGGTCGCTGCTCCACCTCAAACAGCAGCCCCGCCTGTGCTGCACGCGGCTGAAAGATATGTTCCAGATGGTGAATCACCCGATTGAGATCAAAGTCATGCTCATTGATCTCGAATTTTCCCGACTCGATCTTCGACAGATCAAGGATATCGTTAATCAGTGAAAGTAGACTGCGCCCGGAAAGCTCAATGGCGTGCAACAGCTCCTCCTGCGAGGTCTCCAGCGCCGTTGAGGCGAGCAGTTCACTGTTGCCGATGATTGCCGTCAACGGGGTACGCAGCTCATGGCTCATCGCCGCCAGGAACTCATCCTTCGCCTGATTGGCCCGGTTGTCACTCTCGGCCAGCAATACATCCTGCAGATCATGCAGTACCAGCACCCCCCCTTCATATCCCTGCTGGGCAGCTGGATCATGGTAGAGCGGAGCCCCGGATACATAGACCGGAATCGGTTCACCATTCCCCCCCTTGAGATGGCGTTCAATAT
Organism: uncultured Piscirickettsiaceae bacterium; assembly: GCA_964344805.1. Classification (GTDB taxonomy): domain Bacteria; phylum Pseudomonadota; class Gammaproteobacteria; genus Thiopontia. The sequence goes on from CAYFOU010000046.1 coordinate 2,513, forward strand.
GGCGCTCGGCAAACAGCTCTCCAAACGAGGTCAACTGGAACAGCTCCCAGGTATCGATCGCTTCCGGCTCATAGAGCAGCACCATCGCCATGCGCTGACCATCCAGGTCAAGTGGCAACAGGCCGATCTCTACCAACACCTCCTCCCCCTCGGCACTCAACAGCGGAAACAGCGCTCCTCCTCCCATGTCCCGCATCCGGTCACTATTGAAAAACTTGTCGACCATCGGAGTATGGTGTTCACGGAAGCGCTCCGGAAGTAGCATATTGAGCGGGCGCCCCAGCAGCATCTTCCTGCTCCACCCCACCAGCACCTCCAGCGGCTCATTACTGTGACGAATCACCCCACCGGTATCCACCAGCATACAGGCCAATGGCAGCGTCTCCGTAAGTTGATAGATCGCATGGCGCTCCTGTTTGAGCTGGTTCATCACCCGATCACTGATGATCGAGAGCATCTGTCTACCGAAACTCTCTTCGACCCCATCTTCTCCCTCTTCAAACAGCACCGCCACCGAACGCCCGCGCAGTTCATGCTCCTCCTTGCCCACCCACTGCTGCAGCTTGGGGTTGATACGGACAATACGGTTGGTATGGTCGATCACCACCAACCCCTCCTGCATCGAGGAGAGGATGGAGAGGTTCTCTCCCATCTGCTTTTCCAGCTCCAGCGTGCGCTGCGCCACCTTCTGTTCCAGCGTGCGTTCATTCTCCTGCAACGCGGTTACCATCCCCTTCAACGCTGTGGTCAGAGTATTGACCTCCTTGATCGGCCCCAACGGATGCTGAACGATATAGTTCTCCAGAGTTGCCTTGGTCACCTCCTCAATCGGAGATACCAGCGCGTGCGCCTGACGTCGAATCAGCCATACCAACATCAACAACACCAGCAGCACCGCCAGCAGAATATTGCGCTGCATCGTCACTATCGGCGCCATCACCTCCTGCTCACTCTGGCGCACCACAACCCCCCAGTCCAGCCCGGGAATCCAGGTCCATACCGCAAACACCGGATCACACAGACTACTCAATACCCAACCAGCTCCCTCCTTCCGATTCAATGCATGCACCATCGGGAAGCGTTCGGGTTGCGCCATAAAGATTTGGCTACAGGCCTCATCTCGCACTTCCATCTTGTCGATCCGGAACTGGTTGATAAAGTTGATCCCGGAACTGCCTACCCGTCGCTGCGCCACAACCACATCACCGCTCTCTCCCAACCCGCTGTAACTGCTCAACAGGCTGCGTAACCGTTTCAGCGAAAAGGGACGAACCAGAATCCCGGCCATCTTGCTGTTGGGATTCCCTGGCTGGACAAACAGCGGCATCCCCATCAATACCGTCGCCTGCTGCAACTGCTCCACATAACCGAAGTGGGAGATCACCAGCCTGCGCTGGATAACCACCTGCTCCAGCATACGGGAAAAGTTGTTCTCTCCATAGAACCCCTGCAGCGAGAGATCCACCCCCAACTCATCATCCATGGAGCGCAGAGAGAAGACCAGCTCACCATCCACCGTGGTTAGAAACAGGTCATCCACCCCCTGCAGACTCAACAGGTCCCGATACTTGGTACGGAAATGTTCACTGAGAAACTGGTAACGCGAGGAGTCGACGCCATGCGTCTGATAGAGATGGATCAGATGCTCGGCACTATCGCGAATGCCGGCACTCTCTGCGGCCTCCTGCACCCACTGTTTCTGCTCCTCGAACAGCGCCAGAATACGCTCTTTGCGAAAGTTGGCGTGGTAACGCAGAGACTCCTTGACCGTATTGGTCAATGCCTGTTCGGAGAAGTGGTAGATCACCCCACCAATCGAGAGTATCGAGATCGCCAACGCGATCACCACCCCTCGCAAGTAGTGGGAAAAGATCGAACGAACGGTTTTCACCTGTTTAATTCACCTCGAAACGGCCACCAACTCGGCAGTCACAGACCACCATGGATAAAATTCCTTATAGAGAGAGGAATTCTACCGGAGCCCCTGAAGCAATCAAAGCAGAGGATAATCCCACATCATCAGTGCGCCATCTTCCGTTGCAACATCCAGCGCAATGGCGCAGGTAGAGAAAGAGACTCCATCTCCAGCCCATAGAGCAGATTCTTCACTTCCAGCCCCAGCTCGACGTTTCCCTCCAGCGAGATACGACGCTGAAAGAAGAGGGTATCCGGATCCTCTTTCCCCAGCGCCAACTGGACAAAGTCATTCAACCGGCCACGCACCACCAAATCTACCGGTCCCTCTCCGGTATGGGGCTGAAAACGGGCTCTCCCCTTGGTCAGGAGAAAGCGGATACCTCCATCCAGCAGCTCGATCGATACGGTCTTCGCCTCCAGAAAATCGAGCTCCCCCTGCGCCAATTGAGGTGCCAGCAGATGGTTCATCCCCTCTACCAACAGACGGGTATGGATGGCGTTGGGCACCACCTGCAATCCACTTGAGATCAGCGGCGGAATCTGTGGCTGGTTGACCTGCTCCTGCTCTTCACGATAGTACTGCATCTATTCTTCTCTCCACTCTCCACTGCGGGCAATGCCCGCATCACCATACCAGTATCCATCGACCCCCATATCGGGGTGCAACTGCTCCACCTCCAGCCCCCCTGCCCTGGCACTTATCTGCTGATTTCTCACCCGATCCATCAACGCCACAATCTGTGGTGTCCAACGCAGATGGGGGCTGATTCGGACCACATCCACCTGCAACGCCTCGATCTGGTCCAGAACCCCGACCAGATTGCCATATTGTGCCGATTGGGTCTGAATCCCGTTCAGGGTCAGGAAAGGCTCTCCCTCCTGAGTCCGCAACACCATCCCGTCCGGATCATCCAGGCAGCGGTACTGACACTCATCCTTGGGGAGATCATAGTGGCGTGCAGTATAACAGCGGGCCGCATAGGCAAGCGGCAGCTTTCCCCAGACCAGCAGTTCGGTCTCCACACCATCGGGACGCTGCTGCTGTAACGCCGCCAGGGTCTGCTGTGACAGTTCCACCGGCATCACCCAACGCACCATCCCGGCACGCTGCATTGCCTCCAGCGCATGCTGGTTGTAGAGATTGATCGATGCCCCCACCACAAACGGAATCTCCCGTTCACTACAGAAGTTGACCGCTGCCAGATCATTCGCCTCCACCAGGAAGCGCCCATTATCGCAGATACGACGCAACTGCTTCAGCTCCGACTCCGCCTCCAGCAGCGCCATGGTGGAGAGCACCACCGTTTTCCCCGCCTGCTGCAGCTGATCGGCAATCTCCAGCCACTGCTCCAGATTGAGAGCACGCCGCTTGGAACAGACTGTCTCCCCCAGATAGACGATATCGGCACTGCTGGCGGCAATCTGTTGATAGAAGCTGCGTAGCTGCTCCTCTGTCCAGTAGTAGAGTACCGGACCTATGGAGATCTTCATTGCCATGAGCGGTGATAGGCCCCCAAGGTTGTCTGCGCCCCCTCGGCCACCCGGCTCAGGGCCTGCTGCCACTGCTGCTCCACCTTGAACTGCTCGGGATTCTGCTTGCAGGCATCTATCGCATCACGCCATACCCGCGTCACCTGCGCCACATAGGCGGGGCTGCGCTGGCGCCCCTCAATCTTTACCGCACCGATACCCATCGCCATCATCTGTGGCAACAGCTCCAGCGTATTGAGGCTGGTGGGCTCCTCAATCGCATATCCCTGCTTGCCCTGCACCTCGAAACGCCCCTTGCAGATGGTGGGGTAGCCCGCGTTCTCCTTGGGGCCCACCCGATCCACCAGAATCCCGCCCAGGCGAGTCTCCATTCCCCCATCCGCCTGTTCAATCCACTCCACATGGCTACCGGGGGAGCAGGCACCATAGGTGTTGGGAGAGCGTCCAGTGGCATAGGAGGAGAGCAGGCAGCGACCTTCCACCATCACGCAGAGGCTGCCAAAGCCGAACAACTCCAGCGGCACCGGACTCTGCTCCACCAGATGAGCCACCTGAGAGATTGAGAGCACCCGGGGGATTACCGCCCGGCGAATACCAAAATTGCGATGAAAGAAGCGCAACGCCTCATAGTTGGTGGCAGACCCCTGTACCGAGAGGTGGAGCGGCAGCTCGGGCCAGCGGTTGGCCGCATAATCAAGCACGCCGATATCGGCCAGAATCACCGCGTCGACACCGGCCTCGGCAGCTCGATCAATCGCACTGCGCCAGTGCTCCCATCCGGCAGGTTGGGGAAAGGTGTTGATCGCTACAAAGAGCTTCTTGCCACGTTGATGGGCGTACTCAATGCCCTGTGCAATATTGTGGCTATTGAAGTTGAGACCAGCAAAGTTGCGCGCATTGGTCTCATCCTTGAATCCGATATAGACCGCATCCGCACCCTGATCCACCGCCGCCTTCAGAGAAGGTAAGTTGCCCGCCGGGCAGACCAGCTCCATCACACATTCACTCTGCTATCACCCATAACAGAGCAATTCTATCAGCAGTCACTCCACTTTTTCATTGAGTGAGGTCAAACCTGTCTGAGCAGGCTGCTGTGTCAATCCAGGTGTCATTATCGGGTTGAATAATGGGGAATCTTGTCGGTCAGCCCCTTCAGAGAGGGCATCGCCGGCAGCGAAAGACCGCTCATCCCACCCACCTCGGTGAGCTTGTGGATAATGCCCCACTGTACCGGCGGGAAGTGGTTGCCAAAACGGAGCGCCGCCTTGCGAATCAATTTGGCTGACGCACTCTCGGTGGTAAAAAGGCGCACAATGCCGTTGGTACCATGATAGATCGGACGACTCGCCAGCTGCTGCTTGTGGTCGTAGTGGTCCAGCACCTCACGGCTGTGGAACGGTTTACCCTGAGCCATCGCCTGCTTCATCCGCTCTGCCAGGGTATGCTGTCCACGCAGACCGAGATTGAAGCCATGGGCGGTGACCGGATGCATGCCAACTGCAGCATCCCCCAACAGGGCATAGCGGGTCCCAACCAGCTTCCTGGCATGCACCGCCACCAGCGGATAGGAGAAGCGTTCGGTACAGAGCGTCATCTTGCCGAAACGACCGCCCAGCCCATCCTCAATCGAGGCGTTGAACGCCGCCTCATCCATGTCAAGGTAGCGCTGAGCCTGGCTGCTGGGCACGGTAATCACCACCGAGGAGACATTGCCATTGAGCGGCAGCAACGCCAGGGTACGCCCATAACGGAAACATTCCCATGCGGTGTTCTCGTTGGGCAGCTCATGTTCGGCACGACAGACGATCGCAGTGCGGCCAAAGTCAAACATCTCCGCCGAGAGCCCCATCATTCTGCGGGTTGCAGAGAAGCGGGTATCAGCCGAGGCAACCATCTCCGCCTCGATCACCGTACCATCAGCCAGCGTCACCTCAGCCCCCTGCTCGCTGCTCTTGAGTCCACTCACCTCTACCCCGGTGCGCAGCTCCACATTCTCCGCCTCGCACATCTGCTCATAGGTCGCCTTGCGGATCACATGGTTGGAGATCAGGTAGCCCAGCTCCGATACCGCACGCCCCTCGGTATTGAATTCGAGGGTGTAGTCAGACTCGCCATCCAGCACCTTTGCCTCCCGTAGCGGGGCAATCTCCTGTTCCGGAATGCGCTCCCAGATCTGCAGCTCCTGCAGCAACTTCTTGGAGAGGTGGGTAATGGCAAAGTCACGCCCATCAAACTGAGGGTTTTGAATCTCCTCCAGCGATTGCCGCTCCAGAATCAACACCTGCAAGCCGGAATCCGCCAGAGAGCAGCCAAACCCCAACCCAGCGGTTCCACCTCCGATCACAACCACATCATATTTGTTCATACAGCCTTTACCTGCGGCATTGCATTTCCTACCTGTCGACGCGCCAGCTCCTCTTCAATCGCATTGAGTACCTTCCACTTCTTGCTGCACCACTCAGGGGTCAACAGGATATTTTCGGATGCGGTTGCGGTGAGGCGATGGTAGACCATCTCCCGGGGCGCCTGTTCAATCCAGTCTACCACAGTGTTCACGTACGCTTCCTGGGTCATTGGCTCAAACTCCCCGCGCCGCCACTCGTTGGCCAGCATGGTCCCCTTGACCACATGCAGCGGATGAAACTTGAGGCCATCGGTGCCCAGCTCCAGCACCCGCTCCATGGTCTCGTGGTAGTGACGCTTCCCCTCTCCCGGCAGACCGGCGATCAGATGGGTGCAGAGCTGCAGTCCTCGCAGCTGCGCTGCACGCACCGCCTGACGGTATTCGGAGAAGTAGTGGAGGCGATTGACCTTGTCGAGGGTCTCATCAAAGGCGGACTGCAGCCCCAACTCCAACCACACCTCATGCCCCTCCTCACGGTAGGTGGCCAGCAGATCCAGCACCGGATCGGGCACACAGTCAGGACGGGTGCCGACCGACAAACCAACCACATCGGGCTCTGCCAGCGCCTCGCGGTACATCCGGTCCAGCGCCTCGGGATCGGCGTAGGTATTGGTATAGGCCTGAAAATAGGCGATATAGCGCTGCGCCCCGGTACGCTTGCGAATGACCTGACGCCCCGACTCGATCTGCTCGGCGACCGGACGCTGGTTGCGCCCATGCGGACTGAAGGAGACGTTGTTACAGAAGGTACAGCCACCGCGCCCCTTGGAGCCATCGATATTGGGACAGGTGAAACCGGCATCGATCGCCACTTTGTGGACCCGTTCACCAAAACGGGCCTGCATCGTGCTGCCAAAGGTATGAATGTAATCCGTCAGGGCCATAAGCAGTACTCCAACCACTCTGTTTGGACTGCCTCAGAACCCTCGCCCAAGGTCCAAGACAAGGCGCAGCCATGCAGACATAGCCACTCTATATCAAATGGCTGTAACGCTGTATTGGGCCTTGGGCGGGGTTCCCTTTGGGCCAGTCTGAATGGGGCCATCTGCTTCGTTGTCCTCTCTTGAATTGGTAAACCAGTCCTGCGTTCGTCCGCCTTGCAGCTCACCCCATTCAGGCTTGCTGAGGCAGCCCAAACAGAGTGGTTGGAGTACAAGTATAACGAATCAGCAGAGGGAGCTTAAGGGAAATCCGACCAATTTAATTGGTTAATACCCGGTATTGCATTCAGGCCGCCATCTCCACACCCATCTGCTCCCGCATCCATAGCTCCAATGCCTCTGCCGGTAGCGGTTCACTATAGTAGAAGCCCTGCACCACATCACAACCACGCCCCCTGAGCCATTCCAGCTGCTGCTCATGCTCCACCCCTTCGGCCACCACCTTCAGCCCCAGCCGCTCTCCAATACCGAGAATGGTCTCCACCAGGAAGAGATCCTGCGGGTTATCGGGGATATGGTCAATAAAGCACTTGTCAATCTTGAGGATATCAACCGGCAGATGGAGCAGGTAGGCCAACGAGGAGTGGCCGGTACCGAAGTCATCAATCGCAATCTGCACCCCCACCTCCCGCAGCGCCATCAGATGCTGCAGGGAGAGCTCCAGCTGATCCATATAGTGCGACTCGGTAATTTCCAACTCCAGACAGTGAGGAGGCAGCCCCGATTGCTCCAGCGCCTGCTCCACAATCTCGACAATATCGGAGGACTGCAGCTGATCCACAGTGATATTGACCGAGATCTGGAATGACTCCATCCCCCGATCGATCCAGCGCTTCGCCTGCATACAGGCAGACTGCAGAATCCAGCGTCCTACCGAGTGGATCAGACCACTCGATTCCAGCAGCGAGATAAACTCCCCCGGCGCCACAATCCCTCGCTCGGTATGGGACCAGCGAATCAGCGCCTCGGCCCCCTCTACCAATCCACTGCGTTGCGAGACCTTGGGCTGATAATAGATCTCGAACTCCCCCTCCTGCACCGCACGCCGCAACTCATGCATCATCAATGCATAGCGTTGCGCCCGTGCATTAAGATCCTGCTTGTAGTAGAGATAGCGCTCTCCCCGTTCCTTCGCCTGATGCAGCGCCACCGACACATTGTTCATCAACAGATCGGCCTCTTCCCCATCATCCGGATAGAGAGCTGCCCCCATCACCACCTCCAGATGGATCTCATGATCTCCAATCTGGAACGGGCTCTGCAGGCGATTGAAGAGCTGCTGGATCAGCATACTGGTCTCTTCCGCACCCTCCATCTCCTCACGCAGGATGGCAAACTTCTTCCCGCCAATGCGGGCCACCGTTGCCGAGGCGGGCATGATCTTGTTGATCCGCGCCGCCACATGGATCAGCAACTGATCTCCAATTGCACTTCCCAACCCCTCATTGATCATGCGGAAGTTGACCAGATCGAGCTCCAATAGTGAGAACGGAGGCTGTTCCGGATCATCCCCACTACGCTTGATCGCATGGGAGATACGGTCCAGCAACAGCTCCTGATTGGGCAGCTGGGTCAGTGAGTCGTGGCTGGCAACAAAGGCCATCTGCGACATCTCACTGTGACGCTGGTCCAGCTCCTTGCGCCAGGCATCATGGGTCTGCTGCAGCTCATCCTCAATCCATTTGCGATCAGTGACATCAAAACCGATCGAGAGGTAGCCGCGTATCACTCCCAAATCACTTTCCAACAGCGGTGTGGTGGTAGAAGAGATCCAGAACTCCTCTCCATCCCGGGTACGATTGCAGATCTCACGCCGTACCACATGGCCCATGCGGATCTGACGCCAAAATTCAGTCCAGAACTCGGTCGAGTGGTAACCGGAACCAAACACCTTCGGCGTCCACCCCAACAGGTCCTCGCGGCGATAGCCACTGACCAGACAGTATTTATCATTGACGTAGGTGATCTTCCCCTCGGGATCCGTCATCAACACCAGTGCTGACTGGTCGAGTGCATATTGGCGATCGGTATTGAGCTGGGTGGTCTCACGCAGCTCCAGCATCGACAGATTGAGCCGTCGATGGCTCTCTTCCAACTGCTGATAGGCTGAACGGCGTTCACGCCCCCCCAGCACCAACGCTCTCAGTACCCCGGTAGCAATCATCAGCACCACTGCCATCACCACCATACCAGTCACGGTAAAGCGCTGATGATGCGCCTCTGCGGTTTCACGAATCGATGCAAGGTGCTGGTACTGGATAGCCTGCTGATAGCGCCCCAGCTGAGAAAGAGAGCCCAGCATCACCGTCTGCAGCGGCAGCACCTCATTCTGCAGGAAGCTGCGTGCCTCCCCCAGCGCCTCCAGCTCAATCAGCTCGATCACCTCATTTACCTTCGGCGTCAGCTGCTGCATGATCCGCGCCTGGTGCATCAACAGCTGAGTCTCTTCACCATCCAGCGGCAGCACCATCATCTGCTGGCGCGCCTCGATAAAGTCAGCCCCACGCTCATACACAATCATCAACAGTGCATCGCGCTCAAACTCATCCTGGATTCCCGGAATTTTCGAGAGCAACAGGGCCCGACGATTCCCTGCGGTCACCATCTGATTGACCAGCAGGCTCTTTTTCAGGCGTAGATCAGTCGCCCCCTCCAGCTGCACCATCAACGGGCGCATCCCCTGAGCGGAGTAGTCGATAGAGATCGCAATAAAAATCAGGATCCCCAAAAATGCAATTCCGGTGATCACGGTCCCCCGTGAAACACCGGAAAGCACTCTGTTAAACCAGTTTTTCATCAAACATCAAAAACAGACAGATATTAATGCATTACAATATTGAAACATCCCTTTAATGTCAATCAGTTAAAGGGCACCTCTAAAAATGCACTTTTCGCGCAACTGCTGCGTCAGTTCCGTACTCGAATCCTCATATATTCAAATATATACTCCGGTTGGCGCAAGCGCCCGCAAGGCGAAGCTCCGTGCGGCTCTTCCTTGCATTTGCATGAAAATCACTATTTTTAGAGGTACCCTAAACAAAATCCATTTGTAAATCAGCGTCTTTTAAAATTCACTCCACTCATTATCTTCCGGAGTGATCGCCATGGTCGCTACCTGTGCGGTAGAGACCACAGAGCGCTCCACCTTCGGTTTCGCTGGCTGCTGTTGCTGAATCTGTGACGAGGAGGCCAATGACTCCACTTTGTTAAGCAGATCAACCACCTTGTTGGAGAGCGGTTCAATCTCCTCAAAGCGCTGCTCTGCCTTGTCAACATCACCATCATGCTTGATGCGTACAATCTCCTGAATCAGCGAATGCATCTGCTCATGAATCTTATCCAGCTCCTTCATCTCCGGCAGGTGCCCATATTTATCACGTCCCTCCTTGTCCATCCATTGCCCCAGTGCACAGTCGTGATGAGAAACCGCCTGAGAGAGATCCATCTCAATCACCCCGTCGAGGAAACCGCGAATCTTCCCCTTCCAGGCAAGATGGGCAGAACGCGCCTTCATAAAGGTATCGGCCAGCGTGCTATCAGAATTGATCAACTGTGCCGCCATCCGCTCCGCCTCACTACTCAGTTTGAACAGCGAAACCATATTGGAGAGTTCATCGGCCTGATGGCTCAACTGCGAACTGGAGGCCGCCGTCTCCTCTACCAGCGCCGCATTCTCCTGGGTCGCGGTATCGAGCTGGGAGACCGCCATATTGACCTGATCAATGCCTCGGGTCTGCTCCTTGGTAGCCGACTCAATCTCTACAGAGATGTCATTCATCTTCTTCACCGACTCCTCAATGGAGTCGAGCGCAACACCACTGCGGCTGACCAGATCACTCCCCTGCTGAATACGGGTCGTACTGTCCTCAATCAACCCCTTGATATCCTTTGCTGCATCGGCAGAGCGCTGCGCCAGACTGCGCACCTCTCCGGCCACCACCGCAAAACCGCGGCCATGCTCACCAGCACGTGCCGCCTCTACCGCCGCATTGAGCGCCAGCAGGTTGGTCTGGAAGGCAATACCGTCGATCAGACTGATAATCTCTGCAATCTGGTTACTGGAGTTGTTGATCCCGAGCATCGCACTGACCGTCTCGGCCACCACCTTGCCCCCCTCTTCTGCACGCGTCAGCGACTCTGCTGCCAGCTGACTCGCCTGTGCGGCGCTATCGGCATTCATGTTCACCGTGCTTGCCATCTGCTCCATGCTGGCCGCAGTCTGCTCCAGACTCGCCGCCTGCTCCGAGGTACGGGAGGCGAGGTCTGAACTGCCCCGCGAGATCTCTTCAGAGCCCTGACGCACCAGCTGTGAAGCCGCACGCACCTTGCTCACAATCTGCGCAAAATTGGCCTGGGTTGCATTGACGGAGTCTTTCAGCACTGCCAGAGAGCCGTGGTAATCCCCCTGAATGGTCTGGGTCAGATTGCCATCGCCCATCATGTTGGTGATGGTGACCACCTCCTTCAGCGCCCCTCCAAGGGTATCCAGTGACTGGTTCAGGCTGCTCTTCAGCTTGTCGAGATCCCCCTTGGCATCGACGCTGACCCGCACATCGAAACGCCCCTTGGCGACACTTGCCATCACATGGTTCACATCACTGACAATCGAGTCCATCGACTCCATGGTCTGGTCCAGAATCTGCTGAAAGGCCCCTTCAACCTCCCCTTCATCGAGTCGATAGCTGAAGTTTCCACTGGAGATCGCCTGCATCACATCGGTCAGCGCCATCATGGTGTTCTCCACACTCTCTGCCGAGGCATTCACCCCCTGCTTCAGGGTCAACAGCTCCCCCTTGAACTTCGATTTCACCCGGCTGTCAAATACCCCCTGAGCAATATCGTTGACCACCTTGTTGCTCTCCTCGATCGAGGACTGCAGGGTCTCCAGCAGCTCATCCAGCGCACGCGCCATCTCCCCAACCGAGTCCTGGGTGTCATTCTCAATACGCAGAGAGAAGTCTCCCTCTTCCACCACCTGCAGAATGGTCTCCTTCATCTCATTCACCGAGGTACGAATCGCCTTGCCGATCCGGTAGGCCATCCACAGCGTGGAGAACAGCAACATAAACACGATTCCCAGATAGAGTCGCGAAAGGAGAGTGGCCGAATCGAGCAACTGGTTGGCCTGTTGCAAAATCGCTGCAGCCAAGTGGTCATCCACCTGCTTGAGCTGATTGATCTTCTTGGTAATGGTCTTGAACCAGTGCTCGGCATCGATACCAAACCCACCGCTAAAGGCCTTATCAAAGGCGACCTGTCGCATCTGTTCCACCTCGGCAACCGACTCATGACGCATTGCCTGCTGATAGAAGGCCTTGTCATCAGCATCCCCCATCACATTGAAGACATGGAGGAAGTTGTTCTGCGCGGTCACCAGCTCGATAAACTTCTTGTACATCCCCGGGGCAAACTTGTCTCCACCAAAGGCGCCACTCAACACCGCACGCTCAATACCAGCACGCTCCTTGCTCTGCAGATAGTTCACATAGGCGGTAATACGCGCCACCAGCGCCGCATCACTCACCACATGGGGCATCTGCTCAATCACCCCCAGCAATTTTGCATTCATTGCGGTATACCACCCCACCACCTTCGGCAGCGGCAGTGCCAACTGACTCACCTGCATCCGCTTCTGCTCAAGCGCACCCAGATCTGCCAACAGCCCATTCAGCTGTTTCTCGAAGGCGCTTCCAAACTGCTTTACATCAAACCCATTCAACTGGTCTTTCAGTGCCGCCCGGCGCTGATCGGTCAGATCACGCTGCCTGGGCAACATATCGGAAAACTTCTTCCCCTTACTGCCGGTAAACCCTGCACTCATCCCGCGCTCTTTCTGGGTCTCATGGATCAGCGCACTGAGTACAGAGGCCAATTCAGAGAGTTCTGCCAATCGACTCATCTCGGCCTTCTGCTGTTGCTTCTCCAGCAGCAGATCGGTTGAGAAATAGAGCATCGCCACCAGTGGTACGGCGATCATCATGGAGAGTTTGGTTTTCAGTCGCAGGTTGCTTAACACATTCATAAGTTTTCTTGTTCTTTATTTACTTGAAGGCACCTCTAAAAAATGCACTTTTCTCGCAATTGCTGTGTTAGCTCCGTACTCGAATCCTCATGTACTTCAGTACACTCCGGTTCTCCGTGCGGCACTTCCTTGCACTTGCAAGAAAATTACTATTTTTTAGAGGTACCTTTGATGTAGTTGTGATTGATTATCCGCCCATCCTCTCTGGAACTCAAGAATATCACTGATTACAGATAAAGAAGCACAAAAATACCCCCCTAACGGTATCCTGCCGTTAGGGGGGTATAGACTACCACATCATTGGTTAGATGATATTACGTGGTGCCCAGGACATGGAGCGGAACTCCTTCTTGTACTGAGACTCACCGATCTTCTTCACCTTGGCCACACCCATCTTGTAGTTGTAGTTGCCGCTGATCTGGTCGACCACACGGTTCTGCAACGCATTGTTGGGCTGGCGCATGTCCAGCATGTTGCCGTACATCAACCCCTTCTTCACATGAGGCGCCACGATCGCAACCGCAGTTACCGCAGCCTTGGTGAATTTGAGGTGACCGTTCTTCATCAAGGTGGAGAACTGGAAGTCGTCTCCATGCACACCGAGGATGGTGTCCTTGGATTCAACCACGCGATCGGAGTAGAGCATCACCTGATCGCCAGACTCGATACCACGCGCCTTGGCATCATCAGGATGAATCTCGACCCAGTTCTCAGGCCAGCGCTGGGTGACGTAGGGGCGACGCTCCACATCATCAAAGCCGGACTGCCAGATCTCATTGATGCGACCGTTGGAGAACCACAACTCCTCGCCCTTCGGTGAGAGCCATTCCCAGAAGTCGGAGAAGAGCTTCCATGGGTGCTTCTGAATGTTGACCTTACCGGTCTGCGAGTTGAAGTGGGTCATCTTCTTGTTGGTCATATTGGCACCCTGATTGACCCCACGCTCCTCACACATGGCCTCTGTGATGGTGGTGTCATGCAGGCGCTTGGTACCGTAGAGTTTGCCAGTCTTGTAGTTGTAGACCGTTGGCCCCTGGATACCGGTGGTACCAAACTCACGC
>CAYFOU010000047.1:0-12604 GCA_964344805.1 uncultured Piscirickettsiaceae bacterium
GAGTCTGCCTTTTCTCTACTTGATTTGCGAGTGGTTTGCAGGATTTAGGTACTACTTTTTTCATCATTTAGGTCCTCTCTAGTTTCAATGGAACGTTGCTTAAAAAGTCAAAAAGCCATGTACCAAATAATCAGTCTCCTGATTAAACAAAGAAGCCCCCGCTCTCCCATCAATATAGTGCTGATGTGCTCTCCACCTCTTTTCACAAATTAACCCAAAAAGAGAACACAAAAACATTAATCAACTTTTTAAGTGAAAACCAATTCTGCCACTCGGTCATTCTCTTTGTCAACACATATGAAGGAACCACTTCACTTTGCAGGATGTTTATTTTGCAACCATCCGCAGATCTTGTAACATTTTGTAACAAAAGAGGACTTCACAGCGATGATGAAACAGAAGAAAGCCGACCGTCTGGACAATCATTTGGGGGCTCGCCTGAAACAGCTTCGTACGCGCAAGGGAATGAGCATGGCGCAGATTGGAGAGCTGATTGAAGTTACACCGCAACAGATCTCTCGCTATGAATCGGGACAGCACCGCATCACGGCGACAGGGCTCTATCGCCTTGCACGGGGGCTGGATGTACCGGTCTCCTGGTTCTTTGAGGACTTTGTAGAGGAGACCGAGGAGCTGGGAAGAATCAAGAACATCGTCCATGAACCACGTCTGGCCTGGTACCCCACCAGCCACTCCGATCTGGAGCAGCGACTGCTCTCACTCTGGAGAGAGCTGCATACTGACAACCAGCGCAAGCAGGTGATCCATCTGCTGGAGGCCTTTGTCTGACCACTCTCAATTACGGAACCAATCCTCTGATTAGCACTCCAAGCTTGCGAGTGCTAATCGGTCTCCCCTATAATGGAGATAACAGAGTAAATTGAAAGGTTTTTAGATGACCCACGCCCTGACCACAACATCCTCACAACTGCCTGTTATTGCAGACAACAGTGTCGATAGTTATCTGCAGAAGCTGCGCGCCTTCCCGGTATTGAGCGAAGAGGAGGAGTACGCATTGGCGGTCCGTTTCCACCAGCATGGTGATCTGGATGCTGCACGTCAACTGATCCTCTCCAACCTCCGTTTTGTCGCCCATATCGCCCGTGGCTATCTGGGTTACGGTCTGCCACTGGCCGATCTGATGCAGGAGGGGAATCTGGGGCTGATGAAGGCGGTACGCCGTTTCGATCCAGAGAAGCGGGTGCGTCTGGTCTCTTTCGCCGTCCACTGGATTCGCGCCGAGATTCATGAGTATGTGATCCGCAACTGGTCAATCGTCAAGATCGCCACCACCAAGGCACAGCGCAAGCTCTTCTTCAACCTGCGCAGCGCCAAGAAGCGCCTCGGCTGGTTCTCTCACAATGAGGTGAAAGCGGTAGCCAAGGACTTGGGCGTGAAGCCGGAGACGGTGCTGGAGATGGAGCGCCGCCTCAGCTATCAGGACACCTCTTTTGACCTGCCTGTCGGCTGCGACGATGAGGAAGAGAGCTTCGCCCCGGCCGCCTATCTGGAGGCGCCAGAGGCCAACCCGGCAGAGCAGCTGGAAGCACTCGACTGGCAGCAGCGCTCTGTTCAGCAGATGCAGAGCGCACTCAACTCACTCGATGAGCGCAGCCGCAACATCATCCTGCAACGCTGGCTCTCCGAGGAGAAGCAGACGCTACAGGATCTGGCCGATGAATATGGCATCTCTGCCGAGCGCATCCGCCAGTTGGAGCAGGCAGCACTGAAGAAGCTCAAGGGCAGCATCTCGCTCTAACCCGGAAGGGGGCTATTGCACCTCCCCATACAAAAATAGGATACTTCTCCCATGAGAAAGTTAGAGATTGCGATTCTGGGGGGTACCGGCTTTGTAGGTCGCTACCTGATTGACCGTCTTTCACAGGGAGAGGTCTCCATCCGGGTACCCACCCGCCGCCGGGAGCGCCACCGCAACCTGCTGGTCAATCCAAAGGTGAAGCTGATTGAGGCGGATATCCATGATGAGGCCACACTGGAAGGCATCCTCAAAGGGGCCGATGTGGTGATCAATCTGGTAGGGATTCTCCACGGCTCACAGGCCGCTTTCCGCAAGGCACATATTGAACTGCCGGAGAAGGTGGTCAAGCTCTGCAATCAATTAGGGGTTCCCCGCCTGCTCCATATGTCTGCACTACAGGCGGGCAATGCCAATGCGATGAGCCAGTATCTGCGCTCCAAGGGAGAGGGGGAAAACCATGCCCACCACCAATCCAGCCACAAGCTGAAGGTGACCAGCTTCCGCCCCTCCGTCATCTTCGGACCAGGTGACCGCTTCCTCAATCAGTTCGCCAGTCTGCTGCGACTACCACTGGTAGCGGTACCACTGGCCTGCCCGGAGGCACGCTTTGCCCCGATCTATGCAGGCGATGTAGCCGACATCATGGCGCAGTCGATCAACAACCCGGAGACCTTCGGCAAGCGCTACGACCTCTGTGGACCCCATGAGTACACCCTGATGGAGCTGATGGAGATCACCGAACAGGCCATTGGTGTGCGTCGCCTAATTGTCGGCCTTAGCGATGGCCTCTCCAGACTGCAGGCGAAGATGCTGGGGATGATGCCGGGCCAACTGATGACGCTCGACAACTATCTCTCGATGCAGCTCCCCAGCACCTGCAAGGAGTCGCTGGCCAGCACCTTCAAGATTGAACGCACCCCGCTGGAGGCGGTGGTTCCCGGCTATCTGGGCACCAAACATCAGCAAGACCGGTACATGAATTACCGGACTGTCGCCAACCGATAGGAATCCCCATCATGGAACTGAGCAAGGAACAGCAGATTCTGCGCATGATCCGCAAGACGCTGGGCGCCATTGCCCGCGAGACGGCACCACAGAGCGGTGAAGAGCACCCGCTCACCGAACAGACCTTTCAGGATATGCGCAACTGCTTTGGCCTGATCACCGAATGGGAAAAGGAGCTGGCGGAAGAGGCCGGTCTGAAAACCACCATGCGCCCCGAATTTTCCGATGAACCCAGCAGTTCACAGGTGGTCTCCATCGAAGGTCTGAAACGGGACTGATACGCCCCGCTGTGCTCAAGGAGATTGAACAGAGCCGCTATCTGGTCGGTGGTGCAGTACGGGACCGCCTGCTCGGTATCCCCCCCAAAGAGCAGGACTGGGTGGTCGTTGGCAGAACCGAGCAGGAGATGATCAACGCCGGTTTTCAGCCGGTGGGCAAGGACTTTCCGGTCTTCCTCCATCCTCAAACCAGAGAGGAGCACGCACTGGCACGCACTGAGCGCAAGAGCGCACCAGGCTATCGCGGTTTTGTGGTCCATGCCGATCCCGATGTCACACTGGAGGAGGATCTGCTGCGCCGCGATCTCACCATCAATGCAATGGCCGAGACCGAAGACGGCACCCTGATCGACCCCTTTGATGGAGAAAGTGATCTGCAACAGGGGTTACTGCGCCATGTCTCCGATGCCTTTATCGAAGATCCGGTACGCATTCTGCGTATCGCCCGCTTTGCCGCCCGCTTCGGGCGTTGGGGCTTCAAGGTGGCCCACAAGACTCACCGCCTGATGAAACAGATGGTAGAGAGTGGCGAGGTCGATGCACTGGTACCGGAACGGGTATGGCAGGAGACCTTGAAGGCGCTGCAGAGTGAGCACCCGGAGCGCTACTTCGAGGTGCTGCGCAACTGTGGCGCACTGGCTCGCATCTTCCCGGAGTTGGAGGCGCTATTTGGGGTGCCGCAACCCGCTCACCACCACCCCGAGATCGATAGTGGTGTCCACACCCTGATGGTACTGCAACAGGCGGTCAAGCTAAGTAACAAGCCGGAGGTGCGCTTTGCCGCACTGTTGCATGACCTGGGCAAGGGGACCACACCAAAACAGAAATGGCCCAAGCACCATGGACACGAGGCGCGCAGCACCCAACTGGTAAAGCAGTTCTGTAAACGTCTCAAGGTACCCAAATCCTTTCGCGAACTGGCCTTGGCGGTAGCCCAATACCATGGGCACTACCATCGTGCCGACGAGATGCGCCCGGAGACCATCCTCAAGATGTTCGAGGGAATTGACGCCTTCCGCCGGGAAGGTCGGTTTGAAGATTTCCTTGTCGCCGGTGAGGCGGATCAACGCGGACGCAGCGGATTCGAGGCTGCCGAATTTACTCAGGGAGATACCTTGCGCCAAGCTTTTGAAGCGGCCCAATCGGTGGAGACTGCATCAATTATCGCCGACGGCTTCGAGGGGCCGGAAATTCGGGAAGAGCTGAAACGCCGACGCACCAAAGCGATCTCAATGGCACTGGGCCGATAACCGCTTTTTCCTAATAACAGCAAATACTTACCGAAGAGGACTTTTAACCCGCTTTGGTTATAATGATTCTTATGAGTGAAGCCCCGAAAATATTGATCATTGATGATGAATTCATCATCCACAAACTGTTTATCAGTCTGCTGGCCAGCGAATATACCCTGCTATTTGCCAGCAGCGGCAAGCAGGCGCTGGAGATGTTCCACAGAGAGCACCCTCCCCTAGTCCTGCTCGACTATCAGCTGAAGGATATGGATGGCGATGAGTTTCTCTCCAAACTGCAACCAACCGATCTGATTCGCTCCAAGGTGGTGCTGATTTCCGGCCATATCGACCTCAACGGGCTTCGCCCCGAAAACCGTAACAAGATCGCCCACTTCTTCAGCAAGCCCTTCCTCGATCTGCAGAAGATGAGCAACACACTGGGTGCTCTGATTGGAAGAAGAGCGTAACGGTCGTCAGACAAAGACCACCAGAAGCAGCACACCAAGCAGCAGTCGATAGATCACAAAGGGGAGCATCCCGATGCGATCCAGCAGCTTGAGGAAGTAGTGGATACAGAGGTAGGCACTCACTGCAGAAAAGAGCGTTCCCAACAGCAGCGCATTCCAGTCGACACCTGCACCCCGCTCAATCAGCTCTCTGGTCTCCAGCCCTCCGGCCAGCACAATCACCGGTATCGAGAGCAGGAAGGAGAAGCGCGCCGCCCCCTGTCGGGTCAACCCCATCATCAATCCTGCAGTGATGGTGATCCCTGAGCGGGAGGTGCCGGGGATCAGCGCCAGCGCCTGAGCCACCGCTACCATTGCCACCACTCTCCACCCCATCTGGTGCTCATCAATCTCCTGTCGACTGCTGCGATCTGCCCACCAGAGCAGTGCACCAAACAGCAGGGTGGTGACTGCAATCACCAAGGGTGAGCGCAGATAGAGTTCAATCCCATCCTTGAACAGCAACCCTGCCAATCCCACTGGAATGGTGCCCAGCCCTACCGCCCAGGCGAGACGAGCATCCGGGGTCATCCCCTTTCCGGTTAGAGAACCCACCCATTCAACGGCCATTGACTGCAATTGGTGGCGAAAATAGCTGACCACCGCAATCAGGGTACCAAGATGGACCGCAATATCGAAGGCCAGCCCCTGGTCACTCCAGCCGGTGAACTGCGGCACCAGAATCAGATGGGCCGAGCTGGAGATCGGCAGGAACTCGGTCAGCCCCTGCACCAGTGCCAATATCAGAATCTGGAACAACTCCATAACTATAAGGTGCCTCTAAAAATAGACATTTTGCTGCAAGTGCAAGGAAGCACCGCACGCAGAGCCACAGTGTACATACGAGTACATGAGGATTCGAGTACGGAGCTGACGAAGTAATTGCTGGAAAAGGGCATTTTTAGAGGCACCTTACAGAGTGTGCCTCTGGTCATGCAGGGTAAAGGTAGGGGGAAGCATCACCTCTCGAGTCAACGCCATCACCTTCACCACCTCGCCCATCTGCGCCGGCAGAGTGAGTTGCTGAATCGCCCGCGAGGTCTCGACCCGGGTCTGCAGATCATCCAGCGCCTCCTGCTCGGCCAACTGGGCAATCCCTCCCCCCAGCAGGAAGTAGGCCTGCGTAGTGTATCCCGCTACCTCAAGCCCTGCGGTATCGGCCGCCTCCGCCACCGCAGTAAAATCTACATGGGCAGTGATATCCTGCAGCCCGGGCCAGAGAAATGGATCCTCATGCTGATGGTGACGATAGAAGCAGCTCAGGGTGCCGCTGTAGCGTTCCGGTCGATAGTAGTCGGCACGACCATAGCCATAGTCGATCAGCAGCAACATCCCTCTCTGTAACCACTCGGAGAGCGAAGCGATCCATGGCCTCAGCGCTGGTCGCACCTCGGAGCGATATCCCTCTGGTAACACCTCCAGCTGAACAGGAGGTTTGCCCCCCTCTTTATGGGCTCCACTCCAGATCAGTGCCCCCCCTGGATTGGTAGAGACACCCAACGGGACAACCACCCCCTCCTCCACCATAAAGCACTCCACTGGAATGGCATCCAATACCTCATTACCCAGCACCACCCCCTGAAACGACTGCTCTGGAAGCCGGTCAAGCCACACCACCCGCTCCAGCAGGTGAGGCGCCTTCTCCTCCAGTGTCACCTGTTGTCGTCCCCGCAATCCACCACTCAACTCCAGGATCCAGTATTGCTGCGGCAGCTGATCGATGCGCTCCAGCTCCAGCAATATCTCTGCGGCCATGGTGCCGGAACCAGCCCCCAACTCCATCACGATGGGTTGCTCCAGAGATTGCAACAGCGGGCTGATCTGTCGTGCAATGACATGAGAGAAGAGCGGTGAGATCTCCGGTGCGGTGACAAAATCCCCCTCTGCCCCCAGCCCCTGCAAATTGCTGTAGTAGCCCAGATCCGGGGTATAGAGCGCCCGCTCCATATAGCGATCAAACGGCATCCAGCCGTCACTGGCGTGGATCTCCTCTACAATCTGCTGCTGCAGGGTCTGGCTACGTGCCAGCTGCTCAGGGGTGGGCTGCGGAAGGGGGTTGTTCATCTGCTAAACTACGACGACGCAATAATTGGGATGGAATGAAAGAATGGACAATGATACCAACTCTTGTGACGGCAAAGTGGCCCTGATCACCGGGGCCGCCCACCGTATCGGCGCCACCACCGCCCGTATTCTCCATCAGGCGGGGTTCAGTATTGTGATCCACTACCGCAACTCGGACCAGGCAGCGAAGGCGCTGCAGCAATCACTGCAGTTGGAACGTCCCGATTCAGTAGCGCTGGTGCAGGGGGACCTGCATCAGGTCGATCAGTTTGATCGACTGATTGAAGAGGCGGTAGCCGCATGGGGGCGACTTGATGCATTGATCAACAATGCATCAACCTTCTACCCCACGCCGGTTGGATCCATCACCGAACACCACTGGGATGACCTGATCGGCTCCAATCTCAAGGCCCCGCTGTTCCTCTCTCAGGCGGCCGCCCCCTATCTGCTGGAAACAGAGGGCAACATCATCAATATCGTCGATATTCATGCAGACCGCCCACTGAAGGAGCATCCGGTCTACAGCATCGCCAAGGCGGGGCTGGCGATGTTGACCAAGAGCTTGGCGCGTGAACTCGGCCCACAGATACGGGTCAACGGCATCGCCCCCGGCGCCATCCTCTGGCCGGAGAATGATATGGACGATGCCACAAAGTCCGAAATTCTTTCAAGGACTGCACTGAAGCGAACCGGAGAGCCCGCTGATATCTCTCGCACGGCTCTGTTTCTGATTCGGGATGCCCACTACATCACCGGGCAGATTCTTAGTGTCGACGGAGGGCGCACCCTCACCAACTAGTACTCCGACAACATGATAATTGTGGATACAGAGCTCATCCACACCGTTCAAGGCAAGGCACAATCATGCAGGTATAGCCACTCTATATCAAATGGTTGTAACGCAGCATTGGGCGGTGTGGATGGCTCCCTTCGGGCAGTCCAGAATCCAGCCATCTGCTTCATTGTTCTCCCTTGAATTGGCTACGGCCAGTTCTGCAGTCGTCCGCTTCGCATCTGACTGGATTCTGAACTGCTGTATCCGTAATTATCATGTTGTCGGAGTACTGGCTTCAGAATCAGGCAAAGACGTAGCGATTCTTGCCATTTTGCTTGGCCACATACATGGCGTGGTCGGCCATATCGATCAACTCATTGACCGCTTCACCATGGTCAGGATAGATGCTGATGCCGATACTGGCGGCAATATCGTGATCTCCACCCACTTCCTGGGTCGACTTGTAGATGTTGTCGAGCAGGCGCTGTGCAATCATCTCCAGCACCTCGATATCACTGGTCTCCTCCAGTACCGCAACGAACTCATCACTGCTGAAACGGGCAGGAAAATCGACCTCTCTCAGGCTATTCTCAATCGCAGTGGCAGCCACCTTCAGTATCTGGTCCCCCATACGATGCCCATACTGGTCATTGAAGGGTTTAAAATCATCCAGATCGATATAGAAGACCGCAAAACGGTGCTTGGAACGCTCGGCACGTGCCACCACATGGCGCAGATGCTTCTTGAAGTAGGCCTGATTGGGAATATGGGTCAGCTCGTCATAGTAGGCAAGGTAGTTGAGGTGCTCAAGCTTCTCCTCCTGCGCATTCAACTGCCTCTGCACACTGCGCCACTGCCTGAAGAGAAAGGCAGTGCTGATCAGCAACCCAAGAAAAGTGACCGCTTCAAACAAATTGAGCATGACCATCCCCCGACAACAAAAACCATATTTAAAAAAGGGCTTATTATACCAGACACAACCCTATGACAACACTCGGCTTTTTATCAAACAGCACAATATCTGCAGGGAACGCACAAAAAAGAAGGCACACAGCCTGAAAAGGTCACCACCAAGGGGGGGACGGTGATGCTCAATTAGGCCATGTGCCGAGAATGATACTACTCAATTGAATTAAAGTTTCCCTACAAAACCCTACAAGATTATTAACAAGCCATGCGTTTTATCAGAACTGGAGAGAGGCAGCCCACAGGGGTTGACTGTTTTCATCAAACTGCGCCCATAGATGATCATATCGCTCCCCGGTCTGTGGATGGCACTCCATCCCTGCAATCTCCGCCAGTGGTCGCAGCACAAAGGCATACTTGAAAATCTCTGCACGCGGCAGATCGATCCCCCGGTCCTGCAGATCCAGATCCCCATAGAGCAGCAGGTCGATATCGAGGGTACGGGGATTGAACTTCTCGGCACTGCGCTCCCGCCCATTCTCCTCCTCGATCTGTCGCAACCGCTGCTGGATCTCCTCTCTGGAGAGACCGGAATCAAAACCGACCACCAGATTGTAGAAGGCATCTCCCTCGAAACCGACCGCCTCACTCTCATAAACAGTGGAGATGGTAAGCAGACCAAACTGCTGCTGTAGCTGCGCCACCCCCTGACGAATACTGCGCTCCCGATCGATATTGCTACCGATACTGAGATAGATCCGTGGCATCAGAGCCTCTCACCCCGCTCAATGATGACACCCACATCACGCGACCCGGTGACCGCACCCGGCTTGCTCACTCGCAACCGCAGTCCCGGCACACCGAACTCTTCCCGCACAATCCCGGCGATACGCTCCGCCATCGTCTCCACCAGTTGAAAGCTGCTCTCTTCAACAAAGGCGATGATGCGCTTGGCCACTGCCTTGTAATCGAGGGTATGCTCAATGGTATCGGTCTCTGCCGCCTTGCGGATATCGGTCCCCATCTCCAGATCAATACTGACGGTCTGCTTGATCTCCCGCTCCCAGTCGTAGATACCGATCACGGTCTTGATCTGAAGATCCTTGATGTAAACGATATCCATACTGTTCTCTACCTTGTGCTATTTGTAACCGGATCGGGATTATCACATAATCGCGCACCATGAACGAACTGAGTGATCTGATACTGGTTGTGGGTGCCTATCTGGTAGGCTCACTCTCTGCTGCCATACTGGTCTGCAAACTGTTAGGGCTACCAGACCCCCGCACCGAAGGTTCCAAAAATCCTGGTGCCACCAACGTTCTGCGCCTTGGTGGCAAGAAGGCAGCCCTGCTGACACTGTTGGGGGATATGCTCAAAGGGCTGCTCCCGGTAGCCATTTCCGTACAGTTTGACGCAAGTGAACTGACCATCGCCCTGACCCTGCTGGCCGCCTTCCTCGGCCATCTCTACCCACTCTTCTTCGGCTTCAAGGGGGGCAAGGGGGTCGCCACCGCACTGGGCGGACTGATCGGACTACACTGGAGCATCGGGCTGGCAACCATTGCCACCTGGTTGGCAATGGCAGCCCTGTTTCGTTACTCCTCCCTTTCGGCCCTGACGGCCATTTTGCTGGCGCCCCTCTATGTCTGGCTGCTCTATCCGATTGCTGCATCAATTACGCTGACCAGCGCCATGGGTCTGGTCACTGTGATGCTCTACTGGCGCCATCGCAGCAATATTCGCAACCTGCTGGCAGGGGAGGAGGATAAAATCGGAGCAAAGAAAGAGGGGAAGTAACCACTCTTCTCACTACACAAACAGGATACGGAACGCTTATTGCATCATTTATATCACTGATACACCCATTCACTTTTTTGACGAGAGGGACAGTGAGATGAAACGGCTTTTTACTATTTTCCTGCACGATCTAAAGAAGATCCTGACCGGCTGCTCCCACCAATTTGACGGCGGCGGTCTGACTACCGAAGAGAAGATGGATATGTTGCGCGACTACAACCCACCTTACGCACACTAATCTCTAGATGGCAGACAGCTCTTCCAGCGGCCAGCGGGCACGGGTTTCGATACCAAGACCACTCAGCTCTCCCGCCTGCAGACGCAACGCCCCGGCATAGGCGATCATCGCCCCATTATCAGTACAGAACTGAGGCGCAGGAAAATAGGCCGCCCCCCCCTCCTTCTCGGCAATCTCACTCAACCGGCTACGAATGGTACGGTTGGCACTCACCCCACCCGCCACCACCAGCCGTTTCAAATCACACTGGCGCAGTGCACGGCGACACTTGATCGCCAGCGTATCGGCTACCGCCTCCTCAAAGGCGCGACAGACATCGGCTGCAATGGTGGGATCATCCACATTTTGCTCCAGCGTATTGCGGGCGTAGGTCTTCAGCCCACTGAAGCTGAAATCAAGACCGGGGCGATCCACCATCGGTCGCGGGAAGGTGAACCGCTCTGGGTCTCCCTCGACAGCCAGCTTCGAAAGTGCTGGCCCACCCGGATAGCCCAACCCCAGCAGCTTGGCGGTCTTGTCAAAGGCCTCTCCCGCCGCATCATCGATCGACTCCCCCAACTGTTCATACTGCCCCACCCCATCGACACGCACCAGCAGAGTATGTCCTCCAGAGACCAGCAGCGCCACAAACGGAAACTCCGGCACCTCCTCTTCCAGTAGCGGTGCCAGCAGATGTCCCTCCATATGGTGCACCGCCACCGTCGGCACCTCCCAGGCATAGCCGAGGCTGCGCCCGACACAGGCCCCTACCATCAGCGCCCCCATCAAACCGGGTCCTGCGGTATAGGCAATGCCGCCAATCTCCTGCTTGCCGAGACCGGCCTCCTCCAGCAACTGCTCAATCAACGGAATGACACGCTGGATATGGTCGCGCGAGGCCAGCTCCGGCACCACGCCACCATACTGTGCATGCATCTCGGCCTGGCTATAGAGGACATGCCCACGCAACCCGACACCACTCTCGTAGAGGGCGATACCGGTCTCATCACAGGAACTTTCAATACCTAAGACAATCATGGTGGCAAAGGGTACACAGCCAGTCACTCGTTGTCATGTGGACGCTCACGCAGAAAGCTGGGGAAACGCGGCAGACCATTACCTGTTTTTCCGGTGTATTTGTAGGTGATGACGCTACCTACTGGTGGTGGCTGCTGCCGTTGCGAGTCGCTGAAGCCGGAACCGATACGAAATTGTCGTCCCTGACGATTCTCCACCAGCAGCGCCCCCATCATTCCGGCATACTTCCCTTTCCCCGGCAGGATCTGCACCACCACTGCCTCTGCATCCTGCCACAACTTCAACTTGAGCAGATCACCACTCCGTCCTCCATGGTAGTACGACTCGGCACGATGCAGTATCACCCCCTCACCACCAGCCGCAACAATCTGATCCAGCTTTGCCAGCAACTCTGCCTCTGAAGCGAGCCGGAACTGCTCCACCGGTTGCAGCCATGAGATCCCGGCATCCCGGGTCAGGCTGCGCATCTGTTCCACTCGCTGGGTAAAGGTACCGGATGCACCCGGCAGCTCAAACAGGCGGTACTCAATCCTGCGCCACTCCTGATCATCTGGTTGTTTGCGACGCACCGCCGCCGAAACCCGCTCAAAGGTGTTGCGCCCCATCCACAGCTCTCCATCCATCGGCTGTCGTGGAAAATCCCGGGTAAACCACTCAGGAGCCCAAATCAGGCGGCCACTACGAAAATAGAGTTGTTCACCATCCCAAATCGCTCGTATTCCATCCAGCTTTTCACTCACCCACCATTGGCTCAGATCCAGCTCCTGACGATAGAC
The DNA here is from genome assembly GCA_964344805.1 of uncultured Piscirickettsiaceae bacterium. GTDB lineage: Bacteria > Pseudomonadota > Gammaproteobacteria > Thiopontia. The sequence continues at coordinate 12,357 of CAYFOU010000047.1, forward strand.
CTTGGCCAGCACTGGATCGATCTCCAAACTGGCTGCATGGAGAGGAAACATCGCCATCCACAACAACAGCATCCATCGATTGAAAAACATTGCACCCCTCCCCGCACGCCCGTATAATGCGCGGCTCTGTTTTATAAACCGGTTGAAAACTGAAGGATACAACCAAAATGCCAAGTGTACGAGTAAGAGAGAACGAGAACTTTGATTACGCCCTGCGCCGCTTCAAGCGTGCGGTAGAGAAGGCCGGC
>CAYFOU010000047.1:12614-16312 GCA_964344805.1 uncultured Piscirickettsiaceae bacterium
GAGGCCCGTGAGCGTGAGTTCTACGAGAAGCCCACACAGGTTCGCAAGCGCAAGGCTGCAGCTGCGGTGAAACGCACCCAGAAGCGTGTATCTCGCGAGCGTAGCACCATGCGTCGCAACCGCGGTATGCTCTCTCGCTAACCAGCAAGAACTGTATCCACCATGTCTACACTTGAACGCATCAACGCCAGCGTCAAGGAGGCGATGCGCGCCAAGGAGAAGGAGCGCCTCAAGATCCTGCGCATGATCACCGCTACCGTAAAACAGGTAGAGGTGGATGAGCGTATCGAGGTGGATGAGCCCCGCATGCTCTCAATTCTAGACAAGATGGTGAAGCAGCGCCGTGACGCCATTACACAGTTCGAGTCTGCCGGACGCGATGATCTTGCAGCAGGCGAGATTGCAGAGGTCACCATCATTCAGGAGTTCATGCCTGAACAGCTCTCCGACGAGGAGATCGAAGAGATGATCAAGTCCGCCATCGCCGAGAGTGGTGCCGAGTCAATGAAGGACATGGGCAAGGTGATGGGCATTATCAAGCCCAAGGCGCAGGGCCGTGCCGACATGGGTCAGTTGAGCGGCAAGATCAAGGCACTTTTAGGCTAGACTGCCCCGACAGGCCAACACAGGTCACTATGCTATTCTTGCTGCATGGCTGGCCGCATCCCCTCCACATTCATTGATGAACTGCTCTCCCGCACCGACATCGTCGATGTGATTGATGCACGCGTCCCTCTCACCAAGAAGGGGCGCGAATTCCAGGCCTGCTGCCCCTTCCACCACGAAAAGACCCCCTCCTTTACCGTCAGCCAGAACAAGCAGTTCTATCACTGCTTCGGCTGTGGTGCCCATGGCACCGCCATCGGCTTTCTGATGGAGTATGAGAACATGCCGTTCCCCGAGGCGGTAGAGGACCTTGCCACCAAGGCCGGGGTCGAGGTGCCCCGTGAGGAGCACGAGGATGGCAAGCCACGCGAGAATCTGGCCCCACTCTACGCCCTGATGGAACAGGTTGGGGAGTGGTACAAACAGCAGCTTAAATCCAGTCCCCAACGCGAGGCGGCTGTAGCCTATCTGAAGCAGCGCGGACTCAGCGGGGAGGTCGCCGCCCGCTACCAGCTCGGCTTTGCCCCCGAGGGATGGAACCATCTGCATGAAGCAATGGGCAAGGATAAAACCACCACCCAACAGCTGACCCGCACCGGGATGCTGATCGAGAAGGAGAACGGCGGCCACTATGACCGTTTTCGCAACCGCATCATATTCCCGATCCACGACAGTCGCGGGCGGGTGATCGGCTTCGGCGGACGGGTACTGGGCGACGAGAAGCCCAAGTATCTCAACTCCCCGGAGAGCCCGCTGTTCCACAAGGGGCAGGAGCTCTACGGCCTCTATCAGGCCCGCAAGAGCAACCGTAACCTGAGCCAGATTCTGGTGGTCGAGGGCTATATGGATGTGGTGGCACTGGCACAATTCGGCATCCGTTACAGCGTTGCCACCCTTGGCACCGCCACCACCTCGGACCATCTCAACCAGCTCTTCCGCACTGTCGATCGGGTGGTCTTCTGTTTCGATGGCGACCGCGCCGGACGCAATGCCGCACAGAAGGCGATGGACACCGCCATCCCGTTGATGCGCGATGGGCGTGAGATCCTCTTCATGTTTCTGCCCGACGGTGAGGACCCGGATACACTGGTGCGCAAGGAGGGGACCCAACAGTTCGAGCAGCGTATTGCCGAGGCAGTACCTCTCTCCCGCTACTTCTTTACCTGGCTGGAGTTTCAGGGAGACAGCCACTCCTTCGACGGGCGCGCCAAGCTGATCGCCATCGCCCGCCCCAAGCTCTCCCGTTTGCCCGCCGGGATGTTCCGCGAGATGATGTTCAAGCAGCTCTCTACACTGGTGGAGATGGAGGAGGAGACCATCTCGGGCCACCTACTGGAGCCTGACAAACCCAAGCCCGCCTCCCGTACAGCAACAGAAAAGAACACAAGCACAACCAGAAACAGCGGTCCAACACCGGTACGTACCGCCCTCTCGGCACTGCTCCACCACCCCCACCTCTTCTCTCTGATATCCACCGTACAACCGTTGCGAACGGTTGCCAATCCAGGGATTCCGTTGCTGATTGAGGTGATCGAGACCCTGCAACAACACCCCAATCTCACCCCCGCCGCCCTGCTGGAGCGCTGGCGAGGCCGTGAGGATGAGCCCCTGCTGCACAAGGTGGCCCAGTGGACCCCACCCACCCTTGAAGTGAGCATCGAAAAGGAGTTCGAGGGGGCAATGGAACGGCTGCTGGAAGATGCCAGGGAGGCGCGCATCGAAACCCTCTACAACACCCCGTTCAACCAGCTCTCCGCAGAGGAGAAGACCGAACTTCAACAACTTACAACCGCCCCAAAACAACAAATTCAACGTGACTCTTGATTGCTAATTAGTGTAGAATACGCGGTCCTTTTTCTATCGATCCATCCGTCTGCAGGACCGCATACCGTATGTCACAAGCACCAAAAGCTGAAGAAAACGAGATCAAGAACCTGATTGCCAAGGGAAAAGAGCAGGGTTACCTGACCTATGGCGAGATCAACGATCATCTTCCCAGTGACATCACCGACACCGACGAAATCGAGAACGTCATCAGCGTCATCAACTCGATGGGGATCAACGTACTGGAGAAGGCCCCGGACGAGGAGAGCCTGCTGATCACCGGTGAGAGCGGCTCCACCAATGATGACAACGACGAAGAGGCGGCTGCAGAGGCGGCCTCGGTACTGCTCTCCTCCGAAGGAGAGGCGGGCCGCACCACCGATCCCGTACGCATGTACATGCGTGAAATGGGCTCTGTAGAGCTGCTGACCCGTCAGGGCGAGATTGCCATCGCCAAGCGCATTGAGGAGGGGATGCGCCAGATGATGAATGCGCTGGCCCTCTACCCCAGCACCATTCAGGAGCTGCTGAAAGAGTTCGAGAAGATCAACAAGGGCGATCAGGAGCTGGGCGCCGTGATCACCGGCCTCTGCGACTACTGCCCGGAGCCACCACAGGCATCCACAGCAACCGATGAAAACAAGAATAACGAAGGATCTGATGGTGACACCACCAACACCAAAACGGATGACGACAACTTTACCGGCCCACCACCAGAGATGATGAGTGGTCGCCTGCAGGGCATTGCCGATCTTGCCAAGAAGCTGGAACGCTCCGAGAAGCGTAACGGCAAGGAGCATGAGAAGAGCGACACCCTGCGCCGCGAGATCGCCGACCAGTTCATGCAGTGCAAGCTGGTACCAAAACTGCTGGATCGGCTGGTCAGCGATATCCGTGGTGCAATGGAGAAGGTGCGCGAGAATGAGCGCGTGGTAATGAATCTGGCGGTAGAGCGTGCCGGTATGCCTCGCAAGGCCTTTATCACCACCTTCCCCAAGAACGAGACCAATCTGGAGTGGGTCAACCAGCAGATCGATACCAACGAGAAATATTCTGCCGTTCTGAAACGCTACTCTCGTGACATCCTGCGTGCACAGAAGAAGCTACTCAACCTCGAAGAGGAGTGCGGTCTCTCAATTGATCGTCTGAAAGAGATCAACCGCATGATGTCGATCGGTGAGGGCAAGGCACGCCGCGCCAAGAAGGAGATGATCGAGGCCAACCTGCGTCTGGTGATCTCCATTGCCAAGAAATATACCAACCGTGGC
>CAYFOU010000048.1:0-15820 GCA_964344805.1 uncultured Piscirickettsiaceae bacterium
CGAAAGAGAGCGACCTGGATGTGGCGGCGCTGTTTGGCTGTGCCGTGACCACAGGGTTTGGGGTGGTGGAGAATAACGCCAATGTGCGTATTGGTGAGTCTGTGGTGGTTTATGGGGCCGGTGGGGTGGGGCTCAACATTGTTCAGGCAGCGGCTCTGGCCGGGGCCTATCCGATCATTGCGGTGGATCTGTTTGATAACCGTCTGGAGCTGGCGAAGGAGATGGGAGCGACCCATCTGATCAATGGGAACGATACGGATGCGATTGCCGTGATTCAGGAGGTGGTCGGGGCACAGGGGATCGATGTCTTTATCGACAATACCGGGCAACCTGCCATCATCGAGCAGGGCTATCAAATCACCCAGCCCCAGGGACGGGTGATTCTGGTAGGAGTACCGAAGATCGGCAACAACATCAATATCTACTCACTACCGCTCCACTTCGGCAAGGTGCTGAGTGGATCGCACGGCGGCGAGGCGATCCCGCAGGAGGATATTCCGCGACTGCTGCGCCTCTATGAGAAGGATCGTATTGATCTGCGGGAGCTGATTACCAACAGCTATACACTGGATGAGATCAATCTGGCGATTGAGCAGATGCGCAGCGGTGAGATGAAGGGACGCTGCATGATCAAGTTTTAGCCGGATGGGTGGAGAGAGAAGAGAGCATGAGTGACACAACACGAGAGACCGCCAGCCCGGAAAACCAGCGGGTGGTTGAGCTCAGTGACGAAATCGGGATTGAGCGGCTGGGATTGATGACCTCACAGGCGTGGTATGACGACCCCCGCAGCCTGCTCTTCTCCCTCTCTCGCTACAAGTTTGTCGCCAAGAGCCTGCGTGGAAAAGAGAACGTGTTGGAGCTGGGGTGTGGCGATGCCTTCCACTCCAGGCTGGTGCAGCAGGAGGTGACACAGCTGACGGTAACCGACCACGATCCACTCTTTATCGACGATATCGAACAACGCTGTCCTGAGCGCTGGCGGCCCGAGGCGTTCGTGCATAACATGCTGGATGGCCCCACGGCATCAACCTATGATGCGATCTACCTGCTGGATGTGCTGGAGCATATTGAGCCGGAGGATGAATCCCGTTTTCTGAACAATATTCTGGCGAGTCTGGAGGACGAGGGAACGCTGATTGTCGGTATGCCCTCGATTCAGTCCCAACAGTACGCCAGTGAGATCTCGCGTATGGGGCACGTCAACTGTAAGTCGGGTGATGCGTTGAAACAGCTGCTGGAGCCGTTCAGTAGTCAGGTGCTGGTCTTCTCGATGAATGATGAGGTGGTCCATACCGGCTACTTCCCGATGTCCCAATATCTGATGGCCGTGGCCTGTGTAAAGAAGGGGAAAGGGGAGTAACACGTGGCTATTCAGGTACCGTTTCTCGATCTCCGTGTACATGATGAGGATGAGCGTGCCCGCTTGCTGGGTGCGATGGAGCGGATGCTCACCCATGGTCGAATGGTGATGGGGCCGGAAATCGAAGCCTTCGAATCTGCGGTTGCAGACTACTGTGGACGCCAATATGGGGTCTCGGTCGGATCGGGTACCGATGCACTGTTTATGGGGCTGAGGGCGCTGGAGATCGGTGCGGGAGATGAGGTGATCACCACCGCACTCTCCTGGGTGGCCACCGCCAATGCCATTGCGATGACCGGGGCAACCCCGGTGTTTGCCGATATTCGGGATGACCTCAATATCGATCCGGCCAGCGTGGAGCGGCTGATTACCCCCCGCACACGGGTGCTGCTGGTGGTGAACTACACCGGTCGTATGGCGGAGATGGAGACATTGCTCGATATCTGTGAACATCACCAACTCCATCTGGTCGAGGATGGTTCTCAAGCCTTTGGTGCGTTGCGCAACGGCAAGCGCTGTGGCTCGTTCGGTGTGCTCTCGGCAATCAGCCACAACCCGATGAAGGTGTTTGCTGCCACGGGAGAGGCGGGGACGGTGTTGTGTGATGATCCAGCGCTGCGTGAGCGCCTGGTGATGTTGCGTTACAACGGCACGGTCAATCGGGAGACCTGTATCGAGCCCAGCCTCAATGGACGTATGGATACGTTGCAGGCCGCGGTTCTGCTGCAGCGTTTGCAGACCTTCGATGCGCTGATTGCACGACGCCGCGAGCATGCAGCCTACTACCATTCCCGATTGGCCGGATGTATCGATCTGCCGGAAGAGGGGGCGGATGAGCGGCAGGTCTACTACACCTTTACCATCCGTACCGAGCGGCGGGATGAGTTGGAGCGGTATCTGGCTGAATGTGGTATTGAAACCAAGGTGCAGCACCGGATCTTGATGTCGGAGCAGCCTGCCTATCGACCCGCCAGGGGAGAGTATGCCACTGCACAACAGATGGCCCGAACCATTTTGGCACTGCCGGTGCATGAGAAACTCAGCGAAGCGCAGCGAGCCCATGTGGCCGATTCGGTATTGGCCTTTTTTGCAGCATGAGAGGTGAGCAGAGGAGATATGGAGAGTAATCAAGCAAGCTGTTACTGGATCACCGGATTGTCGGGTAGCGGGAAGACCACGCTATCGACCTTTCTGGCTGACCATATCCGCTCCAGCGGGAGAGCGGTGGTGCAGCTCGATGGGGATGAATTGCGTGGGGTGTTGGCGACCGATGCCTATACCCGGGAAGAGCGCATAGAGATCGGCATGCGCTACTCCAGACTGTGCAAGTTGATCGCCAGTCAGGGAGTGGATGTGGTGATTGGAGTGATTGGCCTGTTCGAGGAGATTCACCAGTGGAACCGGGAAAATATTCCCGGCTATGTGGAGGTCTTCATCGATACCCCGATGGATGAACTGCAGAGAAGAGATCCAAAGGGGATCTATGCCAGAGCCCAGTCAGGCGAGATCAGCAATGTGGCGGGTGTGGATCTGCAGGTTGATTATCCTGCCGAACCCCATATCCACCTCCGCTGGGAGGAGGGGAAGGAGATCCATGTGATGACAACAGAGTTGATTGAGAAGGTTGTCTGTTGCTGATCAGTGAAACGGTATAAGGAGTAGTAGATGAGTTCAGTTTTTGTAGAGTGCAAGGTCCCAATGACAGAGCGTCTGAATGGATTGCTTAACCCTGGTCTGAATGATCGGGAGCCGATCTTCATGAAGCGGCTGGAGCCGGCAGAAAAAGATGAGAAAGTCTATCGGCTGACCGACCGGCAGGTCGAGGATATCCGTGCTCTGCGAGGATCGGTGGTCGATCTCCACCCGGGGATGGGGGGGATTGCGCCGGGCAAGCTGATTGAGATGGTCAAGAGCGGTCGGAAGATCACCTCGCTCGATTACATGCTGACCCGCACCTGCAACTTCTCCTGTACCTGGTGCTTCGCTGGTAGCCACCCCAAGGCGCAGGAGTTCATCCCTTTCAAGGTGCTGGAGTCATTGACGGCAGAGGCAGCGGAGATTGGGGTCTCCCTGTTTGTGCTGACGGGTGGTGAACCGCTGATGTATCGTGATCCGGAGCTGGGGAAGATGGAGGGGCGGGGAGAGCACCTGTTCCGGGTGATCGAGATGATCCATGCCGCCTATGCAGACAAGGAGATTGTGCCCAAGGTGTTGATCTTTGATGATGTGGCGCTGATCACTCGAGAGATTGCAGAGAAGTTTGCCCACTACAAGGTGGGGCTCTGTACCAAGGGGGATACCTTGATCGGAGAGCTACAGGACTACAAAGTCAACAAGGTGGGGGCCTTTGATCGCATGATGCAGGGGTATGACCATCTGATGAATGCCGGTTATGGTAAGGAGAAGGAGCTGCGTGTTGTGGTCAACTCCGTGCTCGACCACACCACCTTCGATTCGATGCTCGATTTGCATATGTGGGTGGTGGAAAACGGTTTTGACCACTCCATCGTGCCGGTCCACTACTGCGGGAATGCAGAGGACGAGGATCAGGAGACCGGTATCCACTCCACCCATGTGAAGGTGCTGTATGACCTGATTGCCCGTGTGGATAAACACTATTTCGATCTGGACTGGCACCCCTGGTCCGCCTTTGCCTACAACAAGACCTGCAACCGAAACCGTTCAGGGCTGCATGTGCGTGCTGATGGAGATGTGACCGCCTGTTCCGAATCGCCCAATCGGGAGGAGACCCCGGACTACACCTTCGGCAATGTGCTGGAGAACGGATTCTCTCTGACCAAACTGGCGAATAGTGAACGGTTGAGCAGTTACCGGGTCGAATTTGATCAGGGGCATGGTCACTATGTCTGTTCTCCAGAGGTGTGTGACCTCTATCAGAACAACCTGTGCCAGGGGGGATGTGCGGTCCGCTCAGCCTATTCCAAGCTTGATTATGATACCGGGCTGATTGTGAAGAATGAGGATCTCAGCAACTACAGCAACCGCAGAGAGGATCCGCTCTGCCCGGCATGGACGGTGCTGGCCGCGAAACAGGGGGTGCTTAGAGAGGGGGTGTTGGAGTCGATCCATCAGCGGATTCTGGCAAAGAGTGAAGCGGTAGATGGATCACAGTTTCCATTTGAGATGATTCAGTAGGATTTTGCGGAAAAGATGAAAGGGTTGATTATTGCAGCGGGGCGTGGGAGCCGACTGGGAAATGTGACTGATAACCAGCCCAAGCCACTGGTCCCGGTGGCCGGGAAGAGTTTCTTTGAAAATACGGTGGACCATTTTCGTGCCTGCGGGGTGACCGAGGTTGCTGCGGTGGTGGGATATAGAAGAGAGCAGTTCTACCAATATAGTGATGTGCGCTTCTTCGAGAATGAGACTTGGCAAACCAATAATATCCTGCACTCGATGTTTTGTGCGCAGGATTTCCTCGATCAAGAAGTAATGGTGGCCTATGGCGATATCTGGTTCGAGGAGCAGGCGATTCGCACACTCTCCAGTGTCCGTGATGATATATCGATCGCGGTCGATGAGGCGTGGACTGAATACTATGAGGGGCGTACCGATCATCCGATTGAAGAGGCAGAGGTGGTCTACTTTGATGGTGAGCAGCAAGCCTGCAGAACAGGGAAGGATATCGGCGAGCCGGAGCAGTATCACCAGGTGGGAGAGTTTATGGGGCTGTTGAAATTTTCGGCTGAGATCATCCAGCAGATTGTTGAGGAGTTTGAATCATTGAAACGTAGTGTTGGACTGGATGAGCGCTTCCAGCATGCGGAGCGGTTCGAGAATGCCTATCTGACCGATTTCATACAGTATCTGATCTCGAAGTCGTACCGGGTCAACTGCTGTATCAACCGACAGGGGTGGGCAGAGGTGGATACGTTACAGGATCTGCGCAATCTGGAGCAGCGATTGTCAGGGAGAGAAGAGGGGTAGTATGGGAAAAGGGAATGCATACCTGAAGGCGGTTGGCGCAAGAATATTGAGTGAAGCCAACGATCTGAAACGTACCGTTCCGGCAGTGGCCGAAGAGATGTCGCTCGAGCTGGAGGCAGTTGAGCGGATCATTGCAGGGGAGGCGAGCAAGGAGACGGTGTTTGCATTTATTGACCGGTTTGAGTCGCTCTATCCGGTTGATGGCGGGGATCTGCGCCTGATCGACGATGATTGCAGCAACGGGGTGGTCTACTTCAGCAAGTCGGTGAGCGAAAGCACCAGCCGGGTCTTCAACCGCCTCAACAGCGCCGGAGAGAGAACCCCGTTCTATGAGTATCGGGATACCGCAATGTCGAAGATCAGCCCGATCAAACCGGAGTGGATCAAGCAACTGCGGGTGGTCACCGATGCCAATCCCTATAACCCCGATGTGATCTACAACAATGGGCACTTCATGCACCAGCTCACCTTCTTTGTCGGGCCGGTCAATTTCTATTATGAGGTGGAGGGGCAGAAGCACTGTGTGGAGATGAAAACCGGAGACTCCTGCTATATCACCCCCTATGTGCCGCACACCTTCACCAATCGTGATGCGGATGAGGAAGCCTATATTGTTGCGGTGACCTTTGGGGGTAATGTCAGACGTTCACAGAAGGAGCTCTATGTACTGGGGGTGGATCGAGTTGGCCAGTATGCGCTGGATCTGGCAGACCGCAGAAAATCACTCTCTCAGCTGGTGCAGCAGTATATGGGCAATGAGAACTACACCGCAGAGATGGCTCCATCCACCGTGCCTGAGCTGCAGAAGATTCTGGATGGCGAGATCGATGCGGATCAGACGATGCTGGCGTCACTTGCCGAGTGGTTGAACGTCTCTGTCTTCGATCTGATGGTGCCTGATGATGGCGACCAGGAGGATGTGGTGATCTGCAAGAAGGAGGGGGTTGCCAGCTATCGCTACCCCAGTGAGCAGCAGAGCGACTACACCATCTACCCTGGAGCACGCATCCGCAGACTGCCTGATCTCAAATCCTTTGAGCTGGCTGTAGAGCCGGGTGAGGTTGACCGGGAGCAGCTATTCAGCAGTGCGCTCCACAGCTATATCTACAACTACAGTGATGTCGAGGTGGAGATGGTGTGGGTGGATCAGGGGGAGAGCCATTCGATTACGCTGGGGAGTTGGGATTCCGCCTATGTGCAGCCCTTTGTCGAGTATGGGTTCAGCAGCCAGCAGGCGGGTGGCAATGTCTTTATTGTGAGGGTAGGGGGAAGTATCAATCTCTGTACCCAGAAAGAGCTCTCCAGCTTTATCGAGACCGACAGGGCTGCGCAAGAGAGCAAGTGCTGGTTTGACTGATCATGAATAACAAAACAATCTATGCAGGGATCGCTGTCGACCTGATCCATCCGGGCCATATCAATGTGCTCAAAGAGGCGAGGAAATATGGCGATATCATCATTGGGCTACTGACCGATGAGGCGATTGCGACTTACAAGAAGCTGCCTCACATGACCTATGAACAGCGCAAGGCGGTGATCGAGAACATCAAGGGGGTGAGCAAGGTGGTGCCGCAGACCACCCTCGATTATCGCCCCAACCTGCTGGAGCTGAAGCCCGACTATGTGATCCATGGGGATGACTGGCGTGAGGGGGTGCAGCGAGAGACCCGTCAGCAGGTGATTGATGTGTTGAAGGGGTGGGGTGGAGAGCTGATCGAGGTCCCCTATACCCAGGGGATCTCCGCTAGCGGGATGTTGGAGTCGATCCGGGAGCTGGGTACCACACCCAATATCCGTTTGGGAATGCTGCGTCGTCTGCTCCATGCCAAGCCGCTGATCCGGGTCAATGAGGTGCACCACGGCCTCTCCGGGTTGATTACCGAGAAGGTGAGTGCCGAGCGCAATGGCAGAGAGGTCTTCTTTGATGCGATGTGGTCGAGCAGTCTGACCGACTCCACCGCAAAGGGGAAACCCGATATCGAGGCGGTCGACATGACCTCCAGAATGCAGTCGGTCAACGACATCTTCGATGTCACCACGCTGCCGATGATCTTCGATGCCGATACCGGTGGCAAGATCGAGCACTTCCGCTTTACCGTCAAGTCGCTGGAGCGGCTGGGGGTCTCTGCGGTGGTGATCGAGGACAAGATCGGGCTGAAGAAGAACTCCCTGTTGGGCAATGAGGTGCTGCAGCAGCAGGACTCGATCGAGAACTTCCAGGCCAAGATCAACGCCGGGAAGGAGGCGCAGGTCACTGATGACTTCATGATGGTCTCCCGCATCGAGAGCCTGATCCTGGAGTCGGGGATGCAGGATGCACTGGATCGGGCGCAGGCCTATATCGATGCCGGTACCGATGTGGTGATGATCCACAGCCGCCACAAGGAGCCCGATGAGATCTTTGGTTTTTGTGAGAAGTACCACCGACTGCCGAGAACGGTACCGCTGAAGGTGGTCCCCTCCAGCTTCAATGCGGTGACCGAGGAGGAGTGGATCGACCATGGCGTGAGTATCGTCACCTATGCCAACCACATGTTGCGTGCAGCCTATCCGGCGATGCTGAATGTGGCCAGGTCGATACTGGCCAACGGACGCTCTCTGGAGGCCTCTGATCAGTGCATGTCGATCAAGGAGATCCTGGACCTGATTCCGGGAACCAACTGATAGTCGAGCAAGATGATCCACCCAGAAGAGTTCTTTCAGGCCCTGAACGAGAATGGCGTCCGTTTTTTCTCCGGTGTGCCCGATTCGCTGCTGAAAAATATCTGTGCCTATATCACCGATTACACCGATCCCCGTGAACACATCATCGCCGCCAATGAGGGCAATGCGCTGTCGATCGGGATCGGCTATCACCTCGCCACCGGAAAACTGCCGCTGATCTATCTGCAGAATTCCGGATTGGGGAATGTGGTCAATCCACTGCTCTCGCTGGCCGATCCCGAGATCCTGTCGGTACCGCTATTGATGATGATCGGCTGGAGGGGGGAGCCGGGGGTGAAGGATGAGCCCCAGCACAGCAAGCAGGGCCGGGTGACCCTTGCCATGCTGGAGTCGATGGAGATCCCGTACAAGGTGCTCTCTCCAGAGGAGGATGCCGCTGTGATACGAGAGGCGCTCGCCTCTCTGGCGAAACAGGCGCTGCAGGAGCAGAAGCCGTGTGCATTGGTGGTGAGGAAGGGGGTGTTTGAGCCCTACAGCAGTGAGCGCTCCGATTCGTTTGAAGCAGCACTGCTGAGAGAGCAGGCGATCCGGATCATTATCGACCGATTGAGTTCGGATGATATCGTGGTCTCCACAACCGGCCTCACCTCGCGAGAGCTGTTTGAGAACCGGGAGAGCCACGAGAAGGATCTGCTGGTGGTGGGGGGAATGGGCCACTCCGGGCAGATTGCGCTCGGTATTGCGCTGCAGAAGCCGGACCGGATGGTTTATTGTCTGGATGGTGATGGCGCGCTGTTGATGCATACCGGTGGGCTTGCGATCACCGCGCAGATGGCGTGCCCCAACTACCGCCATATCGCCTTCAATAATGGGGCTCATGATTCGGTAGGGGGGCAGCCAACCGTCTGTGGGGGGATGGATCTGTCACGGATTGCCGAGTCGATGGGCTACCGATGGTCAGGCTCTGCCTCTACTGAAGAGGAGATCCAGGTGGCGCTTCAGACGCTCGCCAGTGTAGAGGGCCCCGCCTTTCTGGAAATTCGGGTCAGTCCGGGGAGCCGCAAGGATTTGGGTAGACCCACCATTCGCCCGGTTGAGAACAGACGCGCCTTTATGCGCTTCCTTGAGTCATAGTTGCCCATGCAGAAAGCGTTCCTGGGGAGAGAGACGATCCGTGCCCTCAAGGAGATCATCGAGCAGCACGATGCTCGACGCGTGTTGCTGGTGACGGGAAAGGGCTCCTATCTCCATTCAGGTGCCAGGGCAAAGATCGATCCACTATTGGCTGGGGTGGAGGTTGCGCAGTTCAATCAGTTCAGTGTCAATCCGAAGATCGAGGATGTGGAGGCCGGGATTGCGCGCCTTCAGGTGGATGATTTTGACCTGGTGATTGCGGTGGGGGGGGGCAGTGTCATCGATATGGCCAAATTGGTGAATGTACTCTCGTGCCAGCCGGAGCGACCTCTCGACTACATTACAGGCGAGCGTGCACTGGTCCATCGGGGGCTGCCACTGGTGGCGATCCCGACCACGGCGGGTTCCGGAAGCGAGGCGACCCGTTTTGCGGTGATCTATGTTGATCAAGTCAAATTCTCTCTATCGGATGATGCACTGTTGCCCAGCCATGCGATTGTCGACCCCCAGTTCACCTTCAGCCTCTCGGATCGCTCGGCGGCGATCAGTGGAATGGATGCCTTGTCTCAGGCGATAGAATCCTTCTGGTCGGTGCGTTCGATGGTAGAGAGTCGGGGGTACGCCGCTGAGGCGATCCAGACCATTCTGAGGGTGTTGCCGTCAGCCGTGGAGGGGGATGAAGAGGCCAGAGAGGCGATGGCGCAGGCGGCCCATCTTGCAGGCAAGGCGATCAATATCACCACCACCACGGCCCCCCATGCGCTCTCCTATCATCTCACCACCCACTTCAATATCCCGCATGGACATGCGGTGGCACTGACGCTGGGGGAGATGCTGCTGGTGAACGGGCAGCCCGCTGCAACGCAGTTGTCTGTTGATCTGGATAGCGAAGAGTATGCGCAGCGTATGAAGGCGTTATTCGATCTGCTAGGGTGTGAGAGTGCGCAAGCGTGCAGGGACGAATGGTATAATTTGATGAAAAGTATTGGGTTGGAAACATCGTTATACCGTGCAGGTGGGGTGATGCGAGAGGATCTGCAACCTATGGTGGCGAGTGTGAATAGGGAGCGTCTGCAGAACAATCCGGTGCGATTGTCTGCCGAAGAGCTGTATGCACTGCTGTTGAGGATTGAGGATAACGGTTGATGGGGAGTGAATGATATGATGTCCAAATTGCGCTTACGCACGTTTGATCAGGGCTTCTCTCTACAAGCGTGATCACTCTGTTTCAAATGGATGAGCTCTATTGATGAAAAAGAAGCGCATTGTCTTTGTCTCCGGTAATTTCAATATTGTCCACCCCGGCCACCTGCGCCTGCTGCGTTTTGCCAAGGAGTGTGGAGACTGGTTGATTGTTGCAGTGGTGGGGGATGAGGTTGCAGGTGCTGCGGCCCATGTTCCAGAGCATCTACGGCTGGAGGGGATTCAGAGCCACACCATGGTGGATGAAGCCTTTATCCTCAATGAGCCGGTTACCGAGGCGATTGGACGTATTCAGCCCGATATCGTGGTCAAGGGCAAAGAGCATGAGTTTCGTGACAATGCGGAGCTGGGTGCACTGGAGCCGTATGGTGGGCGACTGCTGTTCAGCTCTGGAGAGACCCACTTCTCCTCACTCGATCTGATCCGCAAGGAGTTCAAGGAGTTTGATCCACAGTCGATTCGACTCCCGATCGACTATCTTGAACGGCACCAGATCGACAAGGGGCGATTGAAGGGGCTGCTCGATGGCTTCTCCAGGCTGAAGGTGTGTGTGATCGGTGATCTGATCGTCGATGAGTACATCACCTGTGAACCGTTGGGGATGTCGCAGGAGGATCCCACCGTGGTGGTGATGCCGCTCGATACCACCCGCTTTATCGGGGGTGCCGGAATCGTTGCCGCGCATGCGGCGGGGCTGGGGGCCTCGGTCGAATTCATCTCGGTTACCGGCAGTGATCCCGCTCGGGAATTTGCACTGGAGCGGCTGCAGGAGGCGGGGGTGGAGGCCCATCTTCTGGTTGACGAGAGCCGTCCCACCACACTGAAACAGCGCTTCCGCAGCAAGGGCAAGAGCCTGCTGCGGGTCAGCCACCTGCACCAGGGGGCGATCTCTGCGCAGCTGCAGACGCAGCTACTGCACCGTTTTGAGCAGATACTGGAGGGGCTGGACCTGCTGGTCTTTGCCGATTTCAACTATGGTTGCCTGCCGCAAGGGGTGGTGGATCAGCTGATCGCCATGGCCAAGGCGCGCGGAATCCTGCTGGTCGCCGATAGTCAGTCCTCTTCCCAGGTGGGGGATATCAGCCGCTTCAGAGAGATGGATCTGATCACCCCGACGGAGCACGAGGCGCGGATCAGTACGCGAAACAGAGAAGATGGTCTGGTAGTACTGGCGGAACAGTTGCGACAGCAGGCCGAGGCCAGGAATATCTTGTTGAAACTGGGTGAGGAGGGGCTGCTGATTCACGCCGGCAATGGACAGCGTGGTGACTGGCTTACCGATCGGGTCGATGCCCTCAATAGCGCTCCGAAGGATGTTGCCGGGGCAGGAGACTCGCTGCTGATTGCCGGGGCGATGACGCTGGCCGCCGGTGGTACCATCTGGGACGCCGCCTGCTGGGGCTCTCTGGCCGCTGCGGTTCAGGTGGGTAGAGTGGGCAACACCCCCTTGCTGAGCGAAGAGCTGCTGCGGGAAATCGCCTGATGCGAGCCCTGCTATTGGCCGCCGGGCTGGGGACACGGCTGCGTCCACTGACCGACACCGTGCCCAAATGTCTGGTGCCGATCAAGGGGGAGCCCCTGTTGCAGATCTGGCTGCAGCGGCTCAGTCGCGCCGGGGTCGGGCCGTTTCTGATCAATACCCACTACCTCGCGGATCAGGTTGAAGCCTTTGTTGAGCGCAGTGACTACCGGGAGCAGATTGAACTCCATTATGAGCCCCAACTGCGGGGCACGGCGGGCACGCTGAACAGCCATCTCGACTTCTTTCAGGGGGAAGAGGGGATGTTGATCCATGCAGACAACTACTGTCTGGCAGATCTTGCCGCCTTTCAGCAGGCGCATCAGCAGCGACCAGCGGAGTGTTTGATCACCATGATGACCTTTCGTACCGACGATCCCGGTTCCTGCGGTATTGTCGAGCTGGACCCGCGCGGAGTGGTGGTTGGCTTTCACGAAAAGGTTGCCAATCCACCCGGTAATCTGGCCAATGGGGCGGTCTATATCCTCTCCCGTGAATGCCTCGAAATCATGGCAAGTGAATTGCATGCTGCAGAAGACTTCAGCACCCAGGTTCTGGGGCACTTTGTTGGACGTATCTACAGTTATGAGACCACCGAGACCTTTCTCGATATCGGCACACCAGCCACCTATGCGCAGGCAAACCGGTGATCGTGACGAAAAGAATTTACCTTTAGATGAATGGATGATTTATGCACACAAAAAGAGAAACCTGTCGCCTCTGTTTGAGCAGTGAGCTGAAGCGGGTTGTAGAGTTGCTCCCCGTTCCGGTGGGAGAGAAGTATGCCGATAGCAAGGAGAAGGTGGCGGAGAGCGTCCGCTATCCGATCGATCTCTACTGGTGTGAATCCTGTGGTTGTGTCCAGACGCTGGATGATCTCGATCCCGACTTCCTCTGGAGTGACTACACCTACCTCTCTGGACAGACCCAGGGAATTATCGACCACTTCAATGCATTCGCCGATGCCGCCATCAACAAGTATGGACTGCAGGCGGATCAGCTGGTGATGGATATTGGCAGCAATGACGGGACCCTGCTGCGGGCCTTCCAGGAGCAGGGGATGCGGGTTGCCGGTGTTGATCCGGCCACGGAGCTGGCGCAGCAGGCGACCGCAAACGGGATACCGACCCTGCCGGAGTGCTTCTGTGAGGACTCTGCACAGCAGGTACTGGACCAGCATGGCAAGGCCGCCTTCATCAGCGCATTCAACGTTTTTGCCCACTCTGCGGATATGGTGGGGATGATCAAGGGGATCGACCTGCTGCTGGAGAAGGAGGGGATCTTCGCCTTCGAGGTGCAGTATCTGATGGATATTCTCGACAAGAAGCTGCTGGGCACCATCTTCCATGAGCACATGATCCACCATTCGGTGAGTTCACTGTCGAAGTTCTTCGCCAGCTACGGGATGCGTTTGGTCGATGTGGAGCGGGTCAATATCCAGAAGGGATCGATCATCGGCTATGTGGCCAGAAACGAGTCGAGCTGGGAGCCCCAGCCCTCGGTAGCGGAGATTCTGCAGCTCGAGGATGTGCGCAAGCTGACCGACTTCTCCACGGTCCATGCCCTGGAGCTGTGGTTGCGTGAGCAGCGTACGCTGGTGGAGTCGCTGAAGCAGACCTGGAAGCAGGAAGGGTTGACGGTGTGTGGCTATGGTGCGGCACGCTCCGGTCCGACCCTGGCGATCCAGCTGGGGCTGGAGCAGGTGATGAGCTATCTGCTCGACAACCATTCGATGAAGGTGGGAAAGTTCGCCCCGTTTGAGGCGCTGGAGGTGAAGCCGACCGCAGAGCTCTCTGCAGAGGAGCAGGATGTGGTGGTGGTGCTTGCGTGGATCCATACCAAGAACATCATTCGCCAGCACCTCGATTACCTGGAGGGGGGAGGCAAGTTCCTCGCCCTCTACCCGGAGGTGACCTTGGTCGACAAGGATAATGTGGAGCAGTTTGTTGGAACAAAATAGACAACCCCTGCGGATCGGTGTGGTGGGAGCCAGTTTTATCTCCCAGCAGTGTCACCTGCCCAGCTTTGCCTCACTGCCCGATTGCCAACTGGTGGCGATGGCGGACATGAGAGAGGACCTGCTGGAGGCGGTGGCCAACCGCTATGCCATTCCTCACCGCTATACCAGCCACCTCGATATGATTCGGGAGTGTGAACTGGATGCAGTGGTCATTGTGGTGGCGAGACCCCATACCGCGGAGATCACCCGGGACTGCCTCTCGGCAAAACTGCATGTGTTGACCGAGAAGCCGATGGCCCTCGACCTGGAGCAAGCCAGCCAGCTGGCCGAGATTGCCAGAGAATATCAGCTGGTCTACTCGGTGGGTTACATGAAACGCTATGACGCCGGAGTGCTGGAGGCCAAGCGTATCATTGATGAGCGGATGCAGCGTAGTGAACAGCCGATCACCGTTGTGGCCAACTGCTTTGCCGGGAACTCCTACTGCAACCCCTTTGGGGATCTGCAGAGTGAACATCCCCGCCATCTTGGCGAGAGTGGTTGGAAGCCGAACTTTGATGGCCTGGCCCCTGAACGGCAGGATGGATATCTCGCCTATCTCAACACCTTCTCCCATACCGTCAATCTGGTGCGCTTCCTGTTTGGGGCGCATGGAACGGTTCAGCATGTACAGCTGGACCGGGAGGGGCAGGGGGTGGTTACGCTCGATCTGGAGGGCACAACGGTCTCGCTGAATACCGCCTATACCCGTCTGCATGGATGGAATGAGTCGGTGGATGTGATCTATCCCGATGCCCGAGTCAGCATCACGCTACCACCGCCACTGTTGAAAAACACGATGGCTGAGGTGCGTTATGAACTGGAAGGTGAGCAGGCCCATCAGGTGATCCAGCCACTACCCGCCTGGTCCTGGGCCTTTATCGAGCAGGCCAGGGGGTTCATCAATGCGGTGGTGCAGGGAGAGGTGCCGGTCAATTCAGGCGAGGACTCCTGTGCTGATGTGCAGATGATTGAAGCGATCTGGAAGCAGATGTGATGTCGGTGATTGTGCTGGGTGCCAGTGGCTTTATCGGAGGACATCTGTTTACCGAGCTGCAACGACGGGGGTTCAACCCGATCGGTACACAGTACAGCAGTGATGATCCGTGCTTTACAGCTTTTGATCTGCTGCACGACAGTGTCGATGATCTGGGGGTTGAGATCTCCGATCAGAGCGTATTGATTGTCGCCTCCAGTATTACCGATACCGCATTCTGTGAGCGCCATCCGGAGGCGAGCTGGGATTTGAATGTAACCCACACCTTGCGTCTGATTGAGGCGGTCGCTGAGAGGGGGGGGCGTATCCTTTTTCTCTCCTCCGACTACGCCGTTGAGGATGAGCGCCAGCAGGTGCCACAACTCAACTACGGCAAGCAGAAGCGGGCAGTGGAAGCGGGGTTGGCAGCCTGTTGTAGTGCCTATGCCATCATTCGCCCCGGCAAGGTCTATTCCCTGGATTTCTCGGAGGGGACCTTCCTCAGTGAGCTGTGCAGGAAGATTCAGCAAGGAGAGCCACAGAAGGCGTTGGTGGATCAGCTCTTCCGCCCCATCTGGATCGATGATCTGGTCGATGCGGTGGTTGAGATAATTGCTGACAGCGGGAAGAACGGCGTATTCAATCTGCTGGGAGGAGCGTTGATCTCCAGAGCGGAGTTGGCGTTGCTGGCCGCAGAGCATCTGAAGCGGGGGAGAGACTCCATCCAGATGGTGCTGCGCAGTGAGATCGGGTTGGATGCCTATCCGAGATACATTCCACTGGAGCCGGATTGGGATCGACATGCCCTCTCCGTGTATGAGGCGGTTGCAACCATCTGTGAGCGCCTGGCAGCGGAAAAGGTGCAATGATTTTATTGATGATTGTCCTAAATGAACCGAGAGATCGGCCGAAAATAAGTATTGACTGAGCAGAAAGGTAAGATCCCTTAGAGAGTAGTAACTAGTGCCTGACCGAAAATAGCCATTCTCACGCGCGCCCCGCTTAAGATTCAAC
>CAYFOU010000049.1:0-15424 GCA_964344805.1 uncultured Piscirickettsiaceae bacterium
CGGAGACCTCTTTATCGAGTGCATCATGTGCGATCTCTGCATGACCGGCTGCCCGGAGCAGATCGCCCCCAACCGGGTTGGCCTGTTTGCACGTCGAGTGACTGCCTACTTCCACACCCGCCCCTCCAATCTGATCAACCGGCTGGAGAAGATCCGCAAGGGACAGATTCAGGTGATCAAGGAGGGCAACCATGAGTGACGGCACCACCAGCGGCGTCCCCTATCAACAGGCACTGAACGACTACCGCCCCAATCGGGAGCTGCCACTCCCCGAGACAACACTCGACAGCCGCAAGCTGCTCAACCGCTTCCATCCCGACTATATCGAGTCGGCCCGCACCCAGCTGAAGATCGGCCCCAACAAGGGAGAGGCGTGTCATATCCAGTTGGCGGAGCAGCTTCAATCCGATTCCCGTATCAATGAGGCGGACCTCGCCGGTGCAGCCACCGTCAACACTGATGTACTGGTGATCGGTGGAGGTGGCGCCGGATGTGCCGCTGCGCTGATCGCCCAGCAACAGGGGGCCAACGTCATTCTCGCCACCAAACTGCGGCTTGGCGACAGCAACACCATCATGGCCGAGGGGGGCATCCAGGCATCCATCAACAAAGAGGACTCCCCCCAATCCCACTTCAACGACACCCTGAAGGCAGGTCACAACTTCTCCGATCCCGACCTGGCCGCACAGCTGGTGCTGGATGGCCCCGACGTGATTCGCTGGCTGATCCAGCAGGGGATGCAGTTCGATCTCGATGAGTTTGGCGATCTGCTGACCCGTCGCGCCGGCGGCACCTCGGCCAACCGCATCTGCTTCTACCGTGACTACACCGGGCTGGAGATGATGCGGGTACTGCGCGAGGCGGTCTACAACAGTAATATTGAGGTGTGGAACTACAGCCCCACTGTGGAACTGTTGAGTGATGATCAGGGCGGCTGCTCCGGTGCCATCCTCTCCTCACTGAAGGATCGCAAATATATCCAGGTCAACGCCAAGGCGGTGATCCTCGCCACCGGCGGCATCGGCCGCATGCACCTCAACGCCTTCCCCACCTCCAACCACTTTGGTGCCACCGGGGATGGGCTGGTGCTCGCCTATCGCATCGGCGCCAAACTACGCGATCTCGACTCCTTCCAGTACCACCCCACCGGTCTCGCCTACCCCTACCATCTGGCGGGAATGCTGATCACCGAGGGGGTACGCTCCAACGGCAGCTATCTACTCAATGGCAATGGTGAACGCTTTACCGATGAGCTACAGGCACGCGATATCGTCGCCGCCGCAATCATCCGCGAGTGTCAGGAGGGGCGCGGTATCGTTACCGAAGACAATCAGAAGGGGGTTTGGCTTGATACTCCAGGACTGGAGCTGCGCAATCCCGGCATTCTACAGAGCAAGTTCCCCAAACTGATGCAGCTGGGCAAGAAGGCCAACGTCAACCTGACAGAGAAACCGATGCTGATCTACCCCACCCTCCACTACCAAAATGGTGGCGTGGTGATCAATGAGAACTGCGAGACCTCGGTCCCTGGTCTCTTCTGCGTCGGCGAGGTCACCGGCGGCATCCACGGCAAGAACCGTCTGATGGGCAACGCCCTGCTGGAGATCATCAGCTTCGGACGCAAGGCCGGGATGGTGGCCGCCAAGCGTCGCAAGAACAAGCGCAGTAGCCAGCTCTCGATCGAACACCTGAACCAGCTGCGCCGTGAATTGACCACCGCCAACCTCTCACTGGAGCAACAAGGGCCTCTGCTGTTCCCCGAATACGCCAAGTTCGACCTCGACTCCGACTATGAGGGGCTGCGTCGCAACCGCCGGAGCCACGCCGTATGAGCCCCCTCAATCTGCTCAATCAGGTACTGCTCCACCCGGACCGTCGCTTTGGGGCCGATCTGGACGCCTGGCTGATCGATGTCGGCGGCGACGGGCTGGAGAACGCAATCGCCGAACCGGAGGCGATACTGCCGATGATTCGCGAGGCCAAGCTGCTGGGGCTGGGCGGTAGCGGTTTCCCCACCCATATCAAGTGGGAGTCGGTCGCCAACGAGCCCAACAATCAGGACAAATACCTGATCTGCAACGGCAACGAGGATGAGCCCGGCACCTTCAAGGATCGTGTTCTACTGGAGGAGACCCCCCATCAGGTGGTCGAGGGGGCGATCATCACCGCCCTCGCCTGCGGCATCAATCAGATCGTCTTCTACATCAATCCGCACCTGACCGGCTCACTGGAGGCGATGAAGGAGGCGATCAACCAGTGGGGAGAGACCAAGTATGTGGACCGTGTCTCCAATCTGCTGGGGCGACCACTGGAATTCTATGTGGTCGCCAGCTCCGGCCTCTATATCGGCGGAGAGGAGACCGCCGCAATCGAATCAATCGAGGGCAAGTTCCCCTTCCCGCGCGGCAAGCCCCCCTATCCAGCACAGTCGGGACTGTTTGAATCCCCCACCCTGATCAACAATACCGAGACCCTCGCCAACGTCTCCCACATCCTGCGCAACGGCGCAACGTGGTTTATCAATCAGGGCGAAGGAGAGGCGCATGGCACCAAGATCTACTCCCTCAGTGGCGATGTACTCCACCCCGGCGCCTACGAGCTGCCGATGGGAATCCCACTCTCGGAGTTGATCTACACCTACGGTGGCGGTATGCTGCTGGACCGCAAGCTGAAGGCGGTCTTTACCGGCGGCCCTTCCAACACCATCCTCACCCCGAAGGATCTCGATGTCCCACTCGATTTTGATTCGGTACAGGCGCGCCGCTCCAGTCTTGGCACCGGGGCAATGATCGTCATCTCCGAAGGAACCGGCATCGTGCGCCGGGTCACCGAGTATGTCTCCTTCTTCGCCAACTCCTCCTGTGGACAGTGCCCCTCGTGCAAGACCGGCACCTATTTCGCCTCCCAGCTGTTGACCCGTATCGACAGCGGCCACGGTACCCGTGCCGATCTCGACAGCCTGATCAACCTGACCCGTATTCTCCCCGGCAGCGGCCGCTGCCATCTGCTCGATGGCGCGATGAAGCTGCTCGACAGCTCCCTCTACCACTTTATGGAGGAGTACGAGCAGCCCCTGCGACAATTGGAGAGCAACTGATCACAACTACTGCTATACTCGGCCACATCTAACCATAACGAGTAACCTCAAGCACATTGCGCCGATCCCGCCTGCAGCTTTCTGCCCTGCTGATCTCATTGGCACTGCTGATGAGCCAACCTGCCATTGCTGAACCCTTTATCGTTGCAGCACCCGGCAACCAGCCGATCGCTACCATCGACAAGGGAGAGCTGGATGGGCTGATGGGGCACGCCGTTGCCCATGCCCTGAAAGAGATGGGGATCGATTACCAGCCCCGCCTGCTCCCCTTCAAGCGGGCCTACCATATGGTCCACAACGGGCAGATTGATATGGCACTCTCCACCCTGAAAACAGAGAGCCGCAACCGACAGGCCCTCTACAGCCATCCAATCCTGACCGAATACACCCTACTGGCAATCCCCAAAGGGAACACCATCCACATCAATCACATCGATGATCTGACCCACCTGCGTATCGGCGGCCGACTCGGTTTCTCCTATCCGCTACTGAAAGCACATCAGATTGAACCGATCCGCTTTCAGGACTACGAATCGGGACTGAAGAAAATGGTACGCGGACAGATCGATCTGATGATGATCGGCTGCATTACAGGCCCCTATCTGCTACAGCAACTGGGACTAAGCGATCAGATTGAATTTCTGCCAATCTCAGTCGGCAAAACCCCACTGGGGGTGGCCGTCAACAAGGCGCGCTGGGACCAGAAAAAGCTGCATCAATTCGAGACCATTATTGATAATTACCAGAAAACCACTGAATGGCGGCAGCTATTGAGCGACTATCATATAGAGTCATGGGTACATCACTGGCCCCTGATCGACCAATAGCCCCACATCTCTGAAGGACGATCCCATCCACCTCACCTTCTCTGGCAGAGAAGACCAAGCCGTCAGATCAACCATTTTGACCACATCCTGTTTCAGCCCCCCCTGCCAGCAGCGACTGCCCCTCTTTGTTCCTCACCATTTTTATCCGCCTTCTCCTCCCAAAAGCACTTCCTTGAACAACACCCCTGACATCTCCCCCGCCTAACGCCCTTAACCCCTGAATTTACAACCATATAATTGCCCCCATTTATTTTTTAAATAATCCAATAAAAGCTGAAAATTTCGACAAAAATCAACAAAAAATCGCCGAACGTGCAGCCATCTGGAGCCCCACAAATAACCCTGAACTTGATTTCACCCCCCAAATAGTGCCATGATAGGGGGCTGTCATGGCCGGTCTGAACCACAGATTCGGCAAGGAATTTTTGTTCATACGAGGGAATCGTTTTGAATCCAGCTACCATTCAGGAACACATCGTCGAGATCGTCAGTGACTCTGGCGAAGGCGCACAGAAGTGCGGTCAGACTTTCGGAAACATCAGCGCCAAGATGAACAACGGCGTCTGGACCGTGGAGATCATCCCGGCCGAGATCCAGCCCCCCGCCCGCACCCCATCCGGTGCCAGCGGCATTCGCATCCGTCTCGGTTCCAAGTACATCACCAACGTCGGCAATGAGGGTGATCTGGTAGTCGCCTTCAATGAGCAGGTGCTCTACTCCCGTATCGCCAACGGCGCCTACAAGAAAGGGACTGTGGTACTGCTCGACAATAAGTGGGCCACCGACCCCTCCACCGATATCCAGCAATCCTACACCAAGGCGGTCAACGAATTCCGTGACCACGGTCTGGAGGTGCATGAACTGCCGATCCATGAGGCGTGCCTCAAGGTGGTAAAAGACCCTCGCAAGGGCAAGAACATGTTTGTCCTCGGTATGCTCTGCCGCATCTACAACCGCGATCAGGAGATGGGGCGCAACGAGATCGCCATCACCTTCTCCGGCAAGAAAGAGGCGATCATCACCAGCAACCAGAATCTGTTCGATGCCGGTTACGCCTTTGCCGAGGAGCAGATACCTCAATTCTTCTATGACATTCCTCCTGCCGAGGAGATGGGCCAACAGAAGATGGTGGTTACCAACGGTAATCAGGCAGTCGGTCTGGGTGTGATGGGTGCCGGTATGGAGCTGGTCTCGATGTACCCGATCACCCCGGCCACCTCAGCCACCCACTATCTGGCCGAGGTCTACGATGCCGCTGGCGGCTTCATTCATCAGGCCGAGGACGAGATTGCCGCAATCTCCTTTGCCATTGGCGCCTCCTATGCGGGCAAGACCGCCTGCACCATCACCTCCGGCCCCGGTATGGCGCTGAAGACCGAGAACATTGCGCTGGCGGTGATGACCGAGGTACCGCTGGTGATCGTCGACGTACAGCGTGGCGGTCCCTCAACCGGCCTGCCCACCAAGATCGAGCAGGCTGACCTGCTCTCCACCCTCTACGGTATGCCCGGTGATGCACCGAAAGTGATTCTGGCTGCCGCCACTATCGCCGAGTGTTTCAGCCTGGTGGTACTGGCACGCAAGCTGGCCGAATCCTTCCGTACCCCGGTGGTCGTGCTGACCGACGCCAACCTGGCAACCGGCGTACAGCCTTGGGCACGCCCCGATGTCACCCGTGACATGATGGCTCCACCACTGGACCAGTCCGAGTGGGATCCAAAGGTTGCTCCCTACGACTGGGACGAGAAGACCGGCCTCTCGCAACGCCCGATTCCCGGTATGCCGAAGGGTGAGTACATCATGACCGGCATCTCTCACACCAAGTTCAGCAAGGTCTCCTACGAGTCTGCAGAGAACCAGTACAGCCACACCATGCGTAGCCGCAAGCTGGCTACCCTGCAGAGCACCCTCACTCCACCCGAAATTCATGGAGATGAGAGCGGTGATATGCTGGTCATCGGCTGGGGCTCCACCTGGGGCGCCATCACCGAGGCGGTCGACAACCTGCGTGAGCAGGGTAACCAGGTCTCCTCGATCCACCTGCGCTTCCTCTCTCCACTGGAGCCGGGACTGAAGGAGATCTTCTCCCGCTTCAAGAAGGTGATCACCGTCGAGGTCAACTACAGTGATGATCCAGACGGCCCGATGATGACCGGAGAGAACCGTCGCTACGCCCAGCTCGCTACCGTGCTGCGTGTACAGACCCTGGTTGATGTCGACTGCTGGTCTGTGGTCTATGGTCACCCCCTACAACCTGCGCTGATCGAGAACGCCCTGCAGGGCCGTCTCGACAAGATGGCGAATGAAGAAGCCGACGCAGCGTAAAAGGAGAAAGCACAATGTTTGGAATTAAGGCAGATTGGTCTCTCGATATTCAGGAGCGTTACTTCACCCTCGACGACTACGAGGGTAACGTTGCACGCTGGTGCTCCGGTTGTGGTGACCATGCGGTGCTGGCCACCGCCCACCGCGTACTGCGTGACGCCCAGCTCCCCCCCGAAAAGAGCGTATTTGTTTCCGGTATCGGCTGCTCCAGCCGTATGCCCCACTACATGGCCACCTATGGTCTGCACGGTATCCACGGAAGAGCTCTGCCGCTGGCCTGTGGCGTAAAGTCACGTCGCCCGGACCTCGACGTCTGGGTAGCCACCGGTGATGGCGACTGCTACTCGATTGGCGGCGGCCACTGGCTCCATGCTGTTCGCTACAACATGGATATGACCGTACTGGTGTTCGATAACCAGATCTATGGTCTGACCAAGAAACAGACCTCTCCAACCACCCCACTGGAGTTCAAGACCAACACCCATCCAGACGGTGTCGTTATCGACATGATGAACCCCAACACGGTAACCATGGCGATCACCAACGCCTCATTTGTGGCACAGGTGGTGGATTGGAATCCACCACTGCTCTACGAGACCATCAAGGCCGCTCATGCCCACAAGGGCTCCAGCTTCGTGCGCATCATCCAGCGCTGCCCGGTCTTCAGTGACAGCATTACCAAGGAGCTGCAGGAAGACAGCTCCCGCCTGCTGCTGCTGAACCACGAAAATGGCATTCCGGTTGCACCGGGTGTCGAGCGTCTCTTCCCGGAGAGCCGTGAGCACGATCCATCCGACTTCAATGAGGCGATGGCGATTGCCCGTGACGAGACCGAGAAGGGGATTATTCCGGTCGGACTGCTCTATCAGGACAAGAACAAGCCCTGCTACGACGAGCTCTCCTGCATGGGACACGATGCCACTGATGAGCAGAAGATTGATGCAACCAACGATGCGTTGGATGCATTCGCAATCTAACTTGAGGAGTCTATCGTACCGATGAGTAGCGCACCTCCTCTGCCGACCCTGCACGCCACCCAGCCCAACCCGGAGACTGAGGCGGCCACCCTGAGAACCCTCCACCACTTTCACCTCGGTGATCCCAGTGTGGAGCGTGAGACCCTCTCCATTGACAGCGAGCATCTGCCCGCTCTGCTGAGCCCGTTCCGTGACGCCACCAAGATCCGCTATGACTATCCGCTGATCCTCTTTTCGCGTCACTCACAATACAAGGCAGAGTATGCACAGCCGCTCTCCGGCTTCCTCAAGGAGCATATCGAGTCATTCGCCCCCGGAGAGAATGATGCCCGCATTCTCAAGGACAATCTCGACTGGCTGGAGCTGACCGTCCGCAAGGAGATCATCGGGAAGGAGGGGCCTCAATCCCTGCTCTCGGTGATGGAGATTGCTGGTAACGCCCTGCTGGAACACCTAGCACTCTCTGAAGAGAATGCTGCTGCGGTAGAGGATGATCTGAGCCAGATGGTTGAAGGGGTCCATCAGAAGGACCTGCTGCTCCCCTATGACCGCTACACCACCATCCACCTGATGATTCATCTGGTTCACCGTCGCTCCGAGGCGCGTTGGGACCAGTTTGAGAACGAGTTGCAGGAACTGAGGCATCAGCTCACTCAACTGCTGGAGGTGGAACGTCATAAAGACAGCAACAACAGTGCAGAGGCATTGGGTCGTAGCGTCGGCAGCAATGCGAGCCGTTTCAATACCGATATTCTTTCCGAACTGCTACCACAGAAGAGTGCCACCGTACGCATGTCTGCGGAACGCCGTGCACGCATCGAACAGGCCGAGTCGGTACTGAACAACTTTGAACGCAATCCGATTCAGGTTCGCTTTATCCATAGTGGTGATTTTGAAACCGATGGCGTCGAACCAGATCACTTTGAAGCCATTGTAAACAGCGATCCCTGCAGTCAGGCAACTACACTGTTTGATCAGCAGGCCGCAGAACTGGCAGCCCTCTTCTCCGCCTGCCGTATCGCTCGTCTGGAGATCGACAACCATTATGACCCGGTGGTTCACGACCCCTGGTTCGAGAATTTCAGCTGGGAGGCCTTCTCCGAAGAGGAGCTGCTGCTGGTCCCCGCTACCGTAGCACTGGAATCTTCCCTACGTCTGGCCGGTGAAGGGATGAATGCCTTTTCCAGACTGCTCAACTCCGGTCGTCCGATCCAGGTCCTGACCCGGATCAAGGGACACGGCAATCCGGCCGCAGAAGAGAATGCACCATTCCGCGACTTCCGCATGGAGCTGGGCTACCTCGCCACCGCACACCGTCAGTGCTACGTCAGCCAAACCTCGGCAGCTCGTTATCAACACCTGATGGACGGTTTTCTCGAGGCCATTGAGATCCCTCGTGCTGGCGTGCACCTGATCAACACCGGCATCCAGAATGAGATCATCTTCCAGGAAGCCGACCCACACATGATGGGAGAGGAGATCACCAAGGCACGCAAACAGTTTCTGATGGATCCGTGGATGGTCTCCAATGCCGCACTGGAGGGGCGTGTACACCCCTTCTTCCGCATCAATCCCGACAACGGTGACACCTTTGCCGAGCGCATGGACTTCAGCTTCAACCCGCAGGCAGAGCAGGATTGGGTGGTCCACCCCTTCAGCTATCGCGATGACAGCGGCGAGATGGTCCATACCAAACTCGCCTTCACCTTTGCCGACTATGCACTGCTGATTCCACAGCTGCGTAACCACTTCCGCCAGATCCCGAACGACTTCGATTCCGAGTCACTGGTCCCGGTTGCCGACTATCTGACCCGCTCCGATGAGGAGACCTTCACACTGGTCCCCTACGTCTGGACCGTAAACAGCGAGAATGAGCTCCACAAGGTGGTGATCTCCCGTGAGCTGGTACTTGCCTGCAAGGACCGACTCAACTACTGGCATACCCTGCAGGAGCTCTCCGGCGTCTGCAATCCACACGCCGATCAGGCGGTACAGGATGCTGAGCTGGCACTGGAGGCAAAACACAACGCCGAGGTGGCCGAGCTAAAGGCCGCACACGAGGCCGAGATCAGTGAACTACGCAACAACGCCACCACCGAGGTGATGGGCAAACTGGCGCAGGTGCTGATGGGGATGGACCTCTCTCAAGGATTCACTGCTCCAACTGCTCCAGTCGCTACGGCAACCACTGCTGCGCCTGCACCCGCTGCAGAGGCTGAAGAGGTGACTGCTGAAACAGCAGCTCCCGAGGTTGCTCCTGCAGAAGAGGAGGCTGCAGCCCCGGCGATTGAGATCAGTGAAGATCCCTGGATCGACTCGATCCTCTGCACCACCTGTAACGACTGTCTGGCAATCAACCAGCAGATGTTCGTCTACAACGGGGACAAGCAGGCCTATATCGCAGATGCCCATGCGGGCACCTATGCCCAGTTGGTCGAGGCGGCGGAGATCTGCCCTTCACGCTGCATCCATCCCGGGATGCCGCTGAACCCCAACGAGCCTGACCTTGATGAGTTGATTGAACGCGCGGCTCCATTTAACCAGTAACGTGCATAACCAACCATGCACTTACGAAAAAATCACTATGGTTAGCGGCACACGTCAAGAGATTCTCCCGCGATGAATAGCATAGTCGCCTCTCCTGTCATCATGACCGGCATCGGCCTCTTCTTCGGGGTGGTGCTGGCAGTGGCCTATCGTCTGCTGAAGGTGGAGGAAGACCCCCGCATCGACGAGACCGAAGGGATGCTTCCCGGCACCAACTGTGGTGCCTGCGGAGAACCGGGCTGTCGCGCCTTTGCCGAGGAGCTGATTGCCGGAGCCATTGAGCCCAGCAAGTGTACCGTGGCCCCCAAAGAGGACATCGAAGAGATCGCCGATCTGCTCGGCGTCGATGCCGGTGAGCAGGTCAAGCGGGTAGCCCGTCTCCACTGTGCCGGCGGCAAGGCCGAGGCGTGGCAAATCGCCGAGTACCGTGGCTTCGAGAGCTGCCGTGCTGCAGCCACGGTATCCGGAGGGGGCAAAGGGTGTTCCTGGGGCTGTCTGGGGCTGGCCGACTGCGAGATCGCCTGCACCTTTGACGCCATCCACATGAACGACAACGGTCTGCCGGTGGTCGATACCGAGAAGTGTACCGCCTGTGAGGATTGCGTCGTTGCCTGCCCCAAGGATCTGTTCAAGATCCACTCAATGGATGAGCACCTGTTTGTTCAGTGCAACGCGCCACTTGATGGCGAGGCGATCACCACACTCTGCCGTAGCGCCTGTGACGGCTGTGGCAAGTGCGCTGCCGATGCCGACAAGGGGCTGATCGAGATGGTCAACAACCTCCCTGTAACCCACTATGAGAGTGGTGCCATCGAGCACCCCGACGCCACCTGGCGCTGCCCGACCGGAGCCATCCTCTGGCTCGAGGGCGAGCAGTTTGATGACAAGAACCGGAACATGACCGAGGGTCAGAAACGTTATGCCCAAGTCGCCACACACTCCGCTGGAGCTGCGCGATGACTTGCGTGAGCCTGTTATCTGATGGGGGCCACGGACGGCGCACAACAAGTCCTCTATTCAGGAGCGAGAAGTACTATGCCTAGCTTTGCTGAAATCGCCAGCCGCCTCTATCGCCAACTGCTTGGAATTGATTCCGCAAGCCTGAAGGACGAGCACGGCATTACCGCTCTGCTGGAGGGGAGCGCAGCGGTTGCCACCGTAGAGGCGATTGTCTCCGAGGTCTCTGCCAGTGGCGAGACCTTCCCACCCGAGAGCGGCGGCATCGCCTGGCGTGGTGAACAGCAGCGTCAACAGTTCAACCTGTTTGGACAACCTCTGCTGCAGATGGAGAACGAGAGCCCGCGCGCCGCTCTCTCCAATGCAATGGGTCTGGTGATGGCAGGCAAGCGCACCGCCTGCAGCCTCTGGTCCAATGATCTGGCAACCGCACAAGACCTGCTGCGACGTGCCGTCGGTCACCATCTGCCGCTGGTGATCCACACCATCCACCGCGCACAACCCCTGCAGGGAGAGAGCAGCGGTGGTAGCCATCAGGCAATTCATCAGATTCGGGAAAGTGGTGCCATCGTATTGATGGCACAGAACAGCCAGCAGGCGGTTGACCTCACCCTGGTCGCCCACGCCGTGGCTGAACAGGTGCTGCTACCGGTTGTGGTGGTGATGGATGGCAAAGAGACCGCCTTTGCAATGCAGAAGGTGCAACTCCCCTCTCCACAACTGATTCAGCAGCTGGTTGGAGATAGCAACGACACCATCACGATCGAAAATCCAGCCCAGCGCATGCTGTTTGGCGAGAGCCGTCACCGCATTCCCGGCTGGCACAATCTCGACCGCCCCACCCTGCAAGGGGCCTATCAGGATGCATACAGCTTTGGACTGGGAGAGATCGCCCACTCCGCCTTCTTTGGTGAGGCGGTACCGGAAGCACTAGAACAGAGTTTCGAGCAGTTCAAGGAGCTGACCGGCCGTGAATACAGCACCCTCTCCTATCAGGGGGAGTGGAAAACACGCAAGCTGATCATCGCACAAGGGGCAATTGTCGAACGCCTGCAGCAGGTGGCCACTCATCTGCAGCAGGAGAAGAACAGAGAACTGGCGATCGTCGGCATTCAGGCATTGGCCCCATTCCCCACCCGTGCACTACGCAAGCTGCTGCAGCGTGCCGATGAGATCACCGTATTCGACTGCGTGGAGCCACTACTCGGAGACCACCCTCCTCTCTACCGAGAGGCGGTTGGACTCGCCTCTCCAAGCTGCCGCATACACTCCGTGCTCTATGGCCTCGGCGGTCTACCGGTGCGCAACCGTGATCTGATTGCAGCCTGCACCCTGCCGATAGGGGCTCCAACCCACTCCCTGCGCCTGGGCATCGATCCACTGCCACAACAGAACAACCCGAAACAGCAGGTCCAGCATGACCAGCTGCTTCGCCACTACCCCGACCTGAAACAGCTGGGGCTACGCGGCAAGAGCGGATTCAGCACACTGCCTGAAGATGCATTGACCGTGGCTGTACTCCACCGTAATGGGGTGGCACAACGTAATCTGGCAACCACTGTTGCTCAGCAGCTCTACCAGACCGGCGAGGGGGATATCCGCAGCCAGCGCCACAGCAGCTGGTCCGAATGGGGCGAGAGCCGCATTGACCTCTTTACCCACAGCATGGAGCCACTACAGGCTCCACTGGACACCGAAACAGCGATTGATATTGCACTGCTCACCGGGCACCTGCCACAACAGGGCATCCCTGCACTGTCACAGCTGCACAGCGACACCCGTCTGCTGATTGATCCTGGTGTGGCTGGCCCTGCAGCATGGCTGGAGGCGATGCCTGCAGCCGAGATCACCCAACTGATGCAGATCGGCGTTGAGGTTCACTTCATCACCTACAGTGAGGAGAGTCGTGAGTCTGAAGCAGCCGCAACAGCGCAGACCATCGGCACTCTGTTTGCCCTGATCAACCAGCATCAAGGACTGGCGCTACGCGAGAACCGCCTAGTCAGCAGCTACCAGCCGCAGGAGCAGCAGGCCTCATTCCAGCAGGCACTGCAGCAGGATCTGGAAGCCTACCCACTACAGCAACCGGGGGAATCCCAGTCATTTGCACCACAGACCCCGATGGCGGTACGCCATCTCAGCAGTGGCGAGGAGAGTGGTCAGGGCTACCACAATCTCTCCCGCTTCTGGGATCAGACCGGCGTCCTCTATCGCGATGGTGCCGAGGCACAACAGGGAATCGACCCTTTCCTCGCAACCGGACAGGTGCCTCCCCTCTCCTCCACCTTTACCGACCACAGTGTACAGCACAACGCACTGCCGCAGATCACTCCCAACCACTGTAGCGGCTGTGGCGACTGCTGGACAAACTGTCCCGACAGCGCCATCGGTGCCACCGCCATCCCCCCAACCCAGCTACTAGAGGCGGGGATGCAGATGGGCGGTGCCGATGCCCTGCGTCCCCACCTCTCCAAACTGATCAAGGTATTGAGTACCGTTCAGGAGAGCGGTAACAGCGATATCCTGATCCGTGAGGGGTGGAAGCTGCTGATGGAGCAGGCCCCTCTGGCTGCAGACCGCCGCCAGGATGCCGATGCTGCAATTGATCAGCTCTGCAACAACCTCGGCACCATGCCACTGGTGCTGACCGAGACCCTGTTCCATGCACAGGAGCGGACCAAGCCGCAGGCGGGTGCCCTGCTGACGCTGGTGATCAACCCTGACAGCTGTAAAGGGTGTGGTCTCTGCACCACCCTCTGCCAGCAGGAGGCGGAGCGCCAGGAACAGGAGTCCGCTGCGCTTGTCTCTGATACAGCAACGCGTCCCACACTGGCTGAGTACTACCACAACTGGCGGGTCTGGGAGCAGCTCCCCGATACCGCATCCAGCACCTTGAGCGAGATCGCTGCCGACAGTGAGATTGGCCCACTCAACGCCACTCTGCTCTCTCGCTTTGCCGGGATGGCCGTTGCTGGAGGCGATGCAGCCGAGCCCGGTTCCGGTGAGAAGCTGATCGTACGTCAGCTATTGGGTATTACCGAATACCACCAGCAGCCACTGCTCCACCAACAGCTACAGACACTGGAAGAGCTCTACCAGCAGTTGATGGCGGGAATTCGTGAACAGTTGGCGGCCGCTTCACACATTGATGATCTCACTGCACTGGCCGAGGGGCTGGAAGAGCTGGATAACCGCAACCTCACCCTCACCACGCTGGCGGAGAAGACCGCAGATATCGAGAGTGAGGGCATCGACGCCTACCTGTTGAAGGAGTGGATCGAACTGGCCGATGCAATCCAGCGCGAACAGCAGCTGATCGCCTCCGGTGACCAGTCACTGGGACGAGCCCGCTACAGCCTTGCCTTCGCCTCTGGCCCGGTTGCCACCTGGGCAGGCACCTTCCCGCACAACCCGTTCCAGGTGCCGGTCACCATCGGCGATGCCGCCGAGATCGGCGCCCTCGCCTCCGGTCTGATCGAGGGACAGCTGGAGCAGGCCACCTACACTCAGCGCCTGATTCATCAAGCCAAAAACATACTGAAGAACGGCTCCGCCGCCGAGCGCAAGGAGATGGGCCAGATCAGCTGGCGAGACCTCTCTGCTGAAGAGCAGCAACGCTGCCCAC
Organism: uncultured Piscirickettsiaceae bacterium; assembly: GCA_964344805.1. Lineage (GTDB taxonomy): Bacteria > Pseudomonadota > Gammaproteobacteria > Thiopontia. Next base: position 14,356 of record CAYFOU010000049.1, read on the forward strand.
CACTGCTGCTGATTGGTAATGACACCACCCTCGGTGCCGCCGCCAGCAGTGGCCTGCAGTGGTTGCTCAACAGCGATCTGCCGATCAAGATAGTGGTACTGGCGGAGCTGGATCTCGGCTTTGCCGGTGAAGAGGGGCTGCACGGCACCCGTCATCACCATCAGGATGCCCGCAGCGAACTGGCGCTGGCGGCACTCTCACAGCGCAATGCCTATGTTGCACAGAGCTCGATTGCCAACCCGGACCACCTCAACCAGGCGATACGTGAGGCGCTCCACTACAACGGCCCTGCACTACTGAGAATTCATGCTCCCAGCCCGCAGCGTCACGGCTTCGACAGTGATCAGACACTGGCACAGGCCACTCAGGCAGTTACCTGTCACGCTTTCCCATTGTTCCGCTACAACCCGGAACAGAGCGGTGTCTTCGGTACCCGCATCACCCTGGAAGGTAACCCTGAAGAGGCCACCTCTCCAATGGAGTGGGTACTGGGTGAATCCCGCTTTGCCGGACTGTTTACCCCGCTACATAGTGATCACAAGGGACCAATCCCACTGGAGGATTGGCTCAAGCTGGATAGACGTGGACGCAACAACAAGACCCCAACCACTCAACAGGATGGCAACACACTGGTTATTGATCCCGCCTTTGCTGCCCGACTCGGGCAACTGCAGGAGCAGTGGCAGATGATTCAGGAATTGGCCGGTATGGTCACCCCGTTCACCCAGCAAGTGAAGCAGCAGGCCGAAGAGGCGGTTGCCACCAGCCACAAGGCGGAGATGGAGGCGCTGAAACAGAGCCATCAGCAGGAGCTTCAGGCACTACGCCAACAGTTGGAGTCAGAGATTACCGATCGCATCACCGGACGCCTCTCGGCACTGGTGGAGAGCCATCAGACTCAGCATTGATCAACACAAATTGACCAAGTCACCAGACTAAGCTAAATTAAAGGTATGCAGACCGTCAATATCCACGAGGCCAAGACCCAGCTATCCCGCCTGCTCAATCGCGCCCATGCCGGGGACGAGATCATTATCGCCAAGGCTGGTGTTCCTTATGCCAAACTGGT
>CAYFOU010000050.1:0-15176 GCA_964344805.1 uncultured Piscirickettsiaceae bacterium
CGGAGAGTGTTGACTTCACGATGAGTGAGCTGGGCCGGGTGATGGAAGCGATGTACCACGGTGACTTCTCGGTGAAGACCGATGCAAAGGTGGAAGGCGAGTTCCGCAGCATGGTTGAGAATGCGATGAATACCATGGGTGCTATGGATGCCACCATTACAGGTATTGTCAACGTGATGGACAAGATGAAAGAGGGCAAATTCCAGCACCGTGTTACGGTGGAGGCTAGGGGAGATCTGCTCAAGTTGAAAGATGGTGTGAATGAGTCGATGGATGCACTTGAAGAGGCCATGAAAGACATCACCGATGTGGTAGCTGCGCAGAGTGAGGGGGATTTAACCAAAAATATTACCAATGAATATCGCGGTGAGCTGCGTATTCTGAAAGAGGCGATTAATGCCTCTGCGGCCAAGTTGAACAATACGGTTTCGGAAATCCTGATGGTGTCGGATTCTGTAGCCAATGCCTCCGGGCAGGTCTCTGAAGGTTCACATGATCTGAGTCAGCGTACACAGGAGCAGGCAGCCATGCTTGAGGAGACAGCGGCCTCGATGGAAGAGATGACAGCAACCGTTCAACAGAATACCGATGCTGCCCAGCAGGCCAATCAGCTATCGGCGCATGCGCGTTCGGCTGCAGACAAGGGAGCGGAAGTGGCGAAACAGGCGGTCAATGCGATGCAGCACATTACCGAGTCAAGCAACAAGATTGCGGAGATCATTACCTTGATTGATGGTATTGCCTTCCAGACCAATCTGCTTGCGTTGAATGCGGCCGTGGAGGCGGCACGTGCCGGTGAGCATGGTCGTGGTTTCGCGGTGGTTGCGGGCGAGGTGCGTACCCTTGCTCAACGCTCCGCAGAGGCGTCCAGTGAAATCAAATCATTGATTGAGAACAGTGTTGCAACCGTGGGTGAGGGTTCCAAGTTTGTTTCTGAAACGGGTGGCTCACTGGGTGAGATTAACCGCTCGATTCAGAAGGTAAATGATATTGTGGCAGAGATTGCTTCAGCTTCGACCGAGCAGGCCACTGGTATTGGTCAGGTGAGTACATCGGTTGCCAATATGGATCGAGTGACGCAGCAAAACTCTGCGCTGGTTGAGGAGACGACAGCTGCATCGATGTCGTTGAGTGAACAGGCGGATCATTTGAAAAAGTTGATGAGCTTTTTTGTAACCAATGCTTCAGCGCAAGAGGTTCAGGCCATTCGCATTTCGAAGAAAGGCAGCAAATCTTCGGAAAGGCAAAAACCTGCGCCGAAAAAAACAGAGGTAATGAAAGAAGCAGAGAAGGATCATGCTGAATGGTCTGATTTTTGATGATTGACTGATCTACTGATGGTGTGCTCTGTTGGAATGTATAGAGAGTACAGCTTGGTATGTATAATTTCGGAGTGAGGAAGCGTCTGATGACGTTGCCATGGAAGTTGACTGCAGGGATGAGAAGATGGACAAGCTGCTTGTAAAATGTGTTTCCAAGAAGGCATACGAGATTGCCTTTGATCTTGATATCAAGTATGGCTGTTGCCCCCAATGTGTGTTGACGGCTGTCAAGGAGACCACTGGACTGGTATCTGATGAGACCATTCAGGTTAGTCACGGCCTTTCAGGTGGCGGTGGATTGATGGGGTCGGGGGCTTGTGGGGCCTTGACTGGTGGGCTGTTGGCGCTTGGGGTGAAGAATGGGCGCCCTGCAGACAAGCTGGACCAGGGGCGGGGGATGACGAACTTCCAGGCAGGCAAGAAGTTGGTCGAACGCTTTCAGCAGGAGTTTGGAGGGATCAGCTGTGCGGAGTTGCAGCATCAGTTTACCGGGAAGACCTGGGATATGTGGGATGGTGAGCAGTACCAATCTTTTTCTGATCAACGAGGGGATCAGTGTGCCCATGCGACGGCGCTGGTTACACAATGGGTCACAGAGGAGTTGCTTACATAGTTGAGCAAAGCTGCATGCTGAAAGCCCTGTTTTGGCCTGCGCTGAACAGTTACCTCTCTGGTTGGGGAAGCGCTTCCCCTGCTGTTTATGGGGTGTTTTCAGGTAGATTCAGGCGGCAGTGATCGTTAGTTCCAGTCAGTAATGGATGGTCATGCTCGTCCGGAATGAGCGGTCACGATGGGCTGGCATATGCAGGCCTCACCCTGGTGAAGTAAAGCCATGTACAGATTTGGGCATAAAAACGGGCTTAACCATTCAGAGTTAATCAGTATAATGAGGCGTTTTACCAAACTGAAACAGGCTGTTTGAGTATGTTGCCCCTCTGTGGTTTTAGGATGTAGAGCTCCCCGCTCCTCCGGTGCGATGTATTGATTTATGAAAATTTCAACCAAGCTCACGCTACAGATTCTCTCCATTGCGGTAATCCCGCTATTGGTTCTGGGAGGATTGGCGCTATATCAGATGGTGGGCCTGGCGGAGCGTGATTTTTTTGACAAGGTATCTCAGGATGCCGATTTTCATGAGCAGCAGATTGAGGGGTTTATTCTCGATCAGAAGAACAAGGTAGAGTCATTGGCGACCTCCAGCCAGATGTCGGCCATTCTCTCCCGTGTGGTCTCCAGCATTGATGAGGAGTTGCTGCCATCCCCTTCCGGGAATAGTGAAATCAATCAGGCCACCAAGGAGTATCTCGATCACTACTTCTGGAGAGAGGCTCCCGGGGTGGTGCAGGATGACTCATTCTCGGATCTCTATCTGATTTCGGTTGATGGTGATGTGCTCTATGGATATGGCAATGTGGAGATCATGGGGCACTCACTGCAGGAGCCGGGAAAGGAGGCGAACCGATTGCGGGTGATCTGGCAGCAGGTGGTCAAGCAGGGGAAGATTGTTGTTGATGGGTATCAGCGCTCATCCCATACCGGCTGGCTCTCGATGTTTGTGGCCAGTCCCATCTACTCGTGGAATGAGCTGATTGGTGTAGTGCTGGTGCAATATGGTTCCGAGTGGGTAGAAGAGCAGCTGGTGCAGTCTACCCTGATGGGGGATACCGAAGATCTGGTGGTGCTGGTTGCGGATGAACGGGGGAGCGAGTTTATCCGTAGTTCCCGTTTTACCGGGGAAGAGAGACCTTGTGCCTCAGAGGGGGGAGATATACTGGGGCAGGTGTTGGTGCCGACAGGCCAGTCATCATCAAAGGGGGTGGGCTGGAGAGTGAATGCCCGTTGTCAGGATGTGGTGGCCGACTGGCGTCACATCCCCTTGATCAATGCCGAGATGGTGGTGACGGTAGGGCGTTCCGAGGTGATGGCTGACTACAACTGGTTCAAGACCCTGTTCCTGTCGATGACGGCCGGAGTGATTCTGCTGATTCTGCTGATCTCCTACTCGGCGTCTCATATGATTACCCGCCGGATTGTGTTGTTGAAGGGGCATGCGCTGGAGATTGCAAAGGGAGATCTGCAGCAGCGTATTGGAGACTATGGCCGGGATGAGGTCGGGCTGTTGGCGGATGCCTTGCGCTCGATGATGAAGACCATTCGGGATCGTACCATGCGGCTGGAACGGGCCAATCAACGTATGTGGGAAGAGGAGGAGCAGCGTGAGAAGCTGATTCAAATCCGTACTCAGGAGCTGTATGAGGCCAAATCCTATGTGGAGAAGATCATCTCCACCATGCGTGATGTGCTGGTGGTCTCTGATGAGAAAGGGTGCATCAAGCTGCTCAATCGAACGGCATCGGAATTGCTCAGATATAGTGAGGATGAATTGCTGGGGCAGCCGGTAACCAGTATCTTTGAAGGGGGCGCGGTAGAACAGGTTGACCATGAGGAGATCTTTGGGCTGGATCGCATGGAGTGCCTGAAAGGGCATCTGGAGGAGGCGATTCAGAATGATTTTGAGAACTTCCTGCGCATGGTTGAGAACAGCCCAATTGCGTTGTTGGGGATTGATGAGGATGGCGTTATTGATCTGGCCAATGTAGAGGCGGAACGTATCTTTGGGTACAACCGGCAGGAGTTGTATGGTCTCTCGGTGGAGGAGTTGGTGCCGCAGTCGATGCGTTCACAGCATCATCAATGGCGTACCGGGTTCTCTTCCGGGCAATCGGGTCGGCAGCAGGCCATGTCTCCCCGTTCCGGTGTGGCTGGGGTAAAAAAAGATGGCTCCGAAATTGCGCTCAGGATCGGGATTACCCGTATCAAGATGCCACATGGTGACCGTATGTTGGCGGTGATCCATGATGATACCTCCTATGCTCGCTGGGGTATCTCCAGCTTTACCCCGTTTGGTCGCCTCTTCTTTGAAGGAGTACAGCATTCAGAGGTGATGTTGCGGCGTAGTGATGGAGAGCAGGTGCCGGTACTGCTTTCTGGAGAGGTACTACGTGGCAGTGATGACCAGTATCAGGGCTTTGTGCTGGTGATGTGGGATCTGCGTGAGCGTAAGGCGCTGGAGGCAAAATCCAATGAGGCTGCCTATCAAGGGGGGCTGGGGGAGATGAGTGCCACCATTCTCCACAATATCGGCAATGTGGTAACTGGACTGGGAGGCAGTGCCTTCAATGTACGTCATCAGCTGGAAGATCTGAAGCTGGTTGCCAAGGGGTTGGACCGGCTGGGAGAGCAACTGCAGACCGGTGAGATCCTGATTGAGGATGAGGAGAAGATTGTTGCAGCGGTTGGGCAGGCAGCAGGCATTATCCATGATGTCACCTATGACAAGGTGGCTGATGATCTTGACAGTATTGAAAAGAGTATTCAGCACATCTCCGACATCATCACCTTGCAGCAGGGGCTGGTGAGAGGCGGTGTATGGGCTACCGATTTTGATCTGGCAGAGGCGGTTCGTGAGGCGGTTTCGATGCAGATGCCGAGTCTGGATAAGGCGCAGATCAAGTGTGTACTTAAGGTTGAGACCGCTGCGGTACAGGCACGGCTGCCGCGAGGTCCGCTGCAACAGATGCTGGTCAACTTTCTCAAGAACAGTCGTGAGGCGATCGAAGGGCAACGCCGTGGGGATGGAGAAATTGAGGTGCTGTTACGGCTGCTGGATCGAGGAGGGGAGCGAAAGGATCAGGTCCAGATTGTGGTCAGTGATAATGGTGGAGGGGTTAATGAGGCGATTCTCAAACAGATTTTTGATTCCGGTTTTACCACCAAGCCGACCGGAAATGGGCTGGGGCTCCACTCTGCTGCGACCTTTGTGCAGTCAGTGAGAGGGGAGATTGATGTGGAAAATAGCGAGCACGGGGCGTTGTTTACAGTGACACTACCGCTCTGGTATGAGGGTGAGTGATCGGAGTACAAAATGGCAGAACAGCAGTTGGAAAATCTGAGAATACTGGCGATTGATGATGACTCCAATATCCTTGACTTCTATCGCTCCGTGTTGGCAGATGTCGGTGGTATTGATAACAAATTTGAGGAGTTGCTGCTGGAAGCAGCGGCACTCAGCAAGGAAGAGATTGGAACTCCCGTAGCGAAACAGCACTTTGAACTGGTAGAGGCCAATCAGGGGGAGCTGGGGGTGCAGTTGGCGTCTGAGGCGCTGGAGCGGGGAGAGCCGTTTGCCTGCGCCTTTGTAGATATGAGAATGCCGCCAGGGATCGATGGTCATGAGACCGCACGTCGTCTTAGAGAATTGGATGAGCATATCTTCATTATCATCATTACCGCCTACTCGGATACCGAGATCGAAAAGCTGCAGGAGGTGGTGCGTCATGATCTGCTCTATGCCAGCAAACCGGTCTCTCCCGATCAGCTGCACCAGTTGGCATTCAATGCCTGTGTAAGCTGGGAGCGTACCCATGCGTTGCGTCAGTTGCAGGAGGCGTTGGAGGAGAAGGTGCGCGCCCGTACCGCAGAGATTGAACGTCTCTCCGAGCAGGCGCAGTACTCGGCGTTTCAGGCAGGGCTGGTGGAGATGAGCAGTTCAGTGATCCACAATATCGGTAATGCGGTAGGCGGTATGGGAGGACTCTCCTGGAAGCTGGAGAATGAGCTGAAGAGCGTGCATACCATCTCCAAGGGATTGAGCCAGTTACGGCAGGAGTGCCTGGGGCTGGAAGAGGTGGAGGCGCTGTCGCCTGCAGTGAAAGCACAGATGGAGCGCCACGCCAAGGTTATCGGTATGGCCTGTGACGCACTGCAAGTGATCGCGGATGAGCGCCTGCAGGGGATTGTTCAGACCCTCTCCGAGAGTGTCGAGTACATCAAGGAGATCATTACCCTGCAGCAGTCTGCGGCGAAGCAGGACAACCATGCGATCTCATTCAGCATGAAGCGGTTGGTGGGGGATGCGCTGATTATTCTTAAGGATCGCTATGAACAGCATAAGGTAACGGTGGAGCAAAATATCGAATCTGGACGGGATGAGATCCAGCTGCCCCGTAACCAGCTGCTGCAGCTGCTGATCAACTTCCTCAAGAACAGTCTTGAAGCGGTGGTACTTCATAAGGAGAAAATCTCCTCAGAGGGGTATCAGGGACGGGTCAGAATCACCATCCGTTCAGGAGAGCAGCGTGGTAAACCAGCCATCAAGTTGATGGTTGAGGATAATGGTATCGGCTGCAGACTGAGTGAGCAGGAGAAGCTCTTTGCCTCGGGTTATACCACCAAGAAGCAGGGGAGCGGATTGGGGCTCCACTCTGCAGCCAACTTTGTGCAGTCGATTGACGGTGCGATCCGCTTCACCAGTCCAGGTGAGGGTAAAGGGGCCAAAGTAGAGGTGATACTGCCGGTCAGTTGACCGGAGGGAGTAATCGGAAATGGAGGGAGCGATGAACGAGTATTAAAAGAACTCGATGTCGTCATCTTCCTCTTTTGACTGTTCGTGGTTCTCTTTCTCCTTCATCGCAATCTCTACCGCCTCTGCGCGGCTCTTGCCGGCCATGATGGCATCAAAGAGTACGCGATCCTCCTCCATGTTCATCGACTCTCTCAGCTCGCTGAGCAGGGCGCTCCAGGATTGCGGACTGTAGAGGCGAATCGGGTCAGCGATCAGGCTGCTGGTCTCTTCCAGGCCAGAGACCAGATAATTCAGTTTCTGCCACAGGCGATCATAGAACTGGAAGGCCTCAATGGCGATGGAGGCTCTGGAGCGCATGTCTTCAAGGATGGCGTGGGTCTGAACAATCTCATCCGGATCAACCGCATCTGGAGGTGCATGCTCTCTCAGTTTGTTGAAGGTATTTTCAATCTGTTCAGTGTAGGTGGCCACCGTAGAAAATGATTCTACCAGTGTGCCAATCGAATCATCCCCCCCGGACATGGCCAGCTCAATATGAATTGCGGCGGCCTGTAGTACACGTACCGTTTCACGCACCTGACTCCAATCCAGATCAGGATCGTGAGCCGTAGATGCAGGTATCGTTGTAATGGAATCAGGAGACATAACCGTAAACCCTTGTCGTTGTTATTTTCTGGCGAGTCGCAGGAACTACCCTACGATCTTCTGTACAACGGTCAGCAGCTTTTCTGGTGTAAAGGGTTTGACGATCCAGCCATTGGCGCCATATTTGCGTCCGATCACCTTCTTCTCGTCGGAAGATTCTGTGGTCAGAATCATGATCGGGGTCTTCTGGTGATTGGGGAGTGCACGTAGTTCCAGTGTCAGGGTTAGCCCATCCATGTTGGGCATGTTGATATCCGTCAACACCAGATCAAAGTTCGTGTTTTTTGCAATCTCCAGTGCCACATCTCCATCGGCTGCTTCAGTGAGCTCGTGGGGAGTGTTCTTCAAGGTAAACTGCACCATCTGGCGCATTGACTTGGAGTCATCAACAATCAGTATCTTTGCCATATTGTAGATTAATGTTAAACGATAGTGAGTAGTTATTCTTGGTGCTGGAGTGTACACCATGCTTGTCCGAACCGTAATCCCCCCCACTTAATTCCCCAAGAGTTGGTGTTACCATTTGTTACGGCCGGGCACATTCTATCCAAATCCAAGGTGTAACATCAATAACAAAAATTGATAAAACGTTGCACTCTTCCTTTCTGATCGATTAACATCCAGCCCGTTCTTAAATCTTACATAACTATAAATATCCGATTCAAAATTTAAAGAGTCCGGGGGAGTTGAAACGTGGTAATGGCCTCTGTTTGGTCAATCATTGAGCGCCAGTGGGCAGGTCTTGAGCAGAGGTTGTCGATCTGCATCGAGCACTATTCCCAAGGAGCGGAGCCAGACCTGTTCAGTTTCTGTCCCCCCTGTTCTCTGGAGATTCCTGCCCCTGTTCTCTGGAGATTCCTGTATGAGTGAAGTAGCGTCCAAGGCTCAGGATAACTTCCTGCGTATCAGTGCTGACAAGGTGGGGCGTCTGATGGATCTGGTGGGTGAGTTGGGGCTGGTCTCTGCCGAGATTCTTCACCATCCCGATCTGGAGGGGCTGGACCTGAAGGGGTTTGAAAGCTCGGCACATCGCCTTGAGGGGCTGATTCGAGAGATTCAGGATGAGTCATCAGGCCTGCGTCTGGTTCCGGTGGGGTCTGTGTTCAAGCGCATGCAGCGTCTGGTACGGGACGTATCCAAGCAGATCAACAAGGATATCGCACTGGTACTGGTGGGAGAGGATACCGAAGTCGACAAGGTGATTGTGGATCGCCTCTATGACCCTCTGGTGCATCTGGTGCGTAATTCGGCCGATCATGGACTGGAGACTGCTGAAGAGCGCAAGGCGGCCGGGAAAAAAGGGAAAGGCACGATTACCCTGGCGGCGAGCCAGCAGGGTGGAGAAGTCCAGATTCTGATTCGCGATGATGGCAAGGGGATGAACCGGGAGAGAATACTCAGCCGCGCTGTTGAGAGGGGATTGATCGGGGCTGATGAGAACCCGGATGATGAGACGGTCTGGAACTTTATCTTTGATGCAGGCTTCTCCACCAATGATCAGGTCTCCAAGCTGTCTGGTCGTGGTGTCGGGATGGATGTGGTCAAGACCACCATTCAGGAGCTGCGGGGGCGCATTGAAGTAAAGAGTGCTCCGGGGCGAGGGTCAACGGTGATCTTGCGTATCCCTCTTACTCTGGCGTTTCTGGATGCGATGGTGATTCGCCTTGGGCAGCGGCTGTTTGCCATTCCGGTGGATGTGGTGAGTGAGGCCTTCAAGGTTAAAGAGAATCAGGTCACCAGTACCTCTGTAGATGGTTCAGAGGTGATTCGGGTTCGAGATGTATTGATTCCGGTATTGAGGCTGGAAGACTTTTATGAAGAGGATTATGAGCACAGTTCGTTGGTCGGACGTATTGTGGTGCTGGCGCGTACCAGCCATGGAGAGGTGGCATTGCCAATCGATGAGATTGTCTCGCAGCAGCAGGTGACGATGAAACCGCTGCAGGGACAGTTGAAGAAGATTCGTGCCGGAGTGGGGTGTGCAATGTTGGGCTCGGGAGATGTTGCCATTGCACTGGATTGTGAACAGTTCTTTCAGTGAGCAAGATCGCGCACTTCCCTGATCAGAGAGCCCCGGCCAGTGATAGCTGGATGCCGGCCTCGCGCCCGGTGGATCAGGCCGATCAGCAGATTGCACCAGAGGATGAGCGCTATCTGCAGGAGATTCAGCAGTGGATTCATGCCCATAGTGGTATCCACTATACGGATCGCAAGCTGCAGCTGCTCTACAAACGGCTGCAGTCGCTCTGTCAGCGACTGGGCATTGCCTCGTTGCGCCAACTTTCCGAAGGGTTGAAGAACAACACCATTCCCGGCATCCGCAAGGAGGTGGCACATACGGCCTCTACCAACCACACCTACTTTTTCCGTGAGCCGGTTGTGCTGGAGTTTTTCCAGAAACATGTTATTCCATCGCTGCCACCGGGTGAGCGCTGGCGCATCTGGAGTGCTGCCGCCTCCAGTGGCGAGGAGTCCTACACCCTGGCAATGATTCTGGCGGAGACGCTGGGTGGGATTGATGTGGCCCGTTCGCGTGCAGCGATTCTGGGGACCGATATCAGTGAAACCGTGATTCAGCAGGCTGAACATGGGGTCTACCATCAGCGTCGCATGGAGGGGATCGATCCCGGTCTGCGGGCGCGCTATTTCAAACGGGTGGGACTGGGTAACTGGCGAGTGGACCCGGGGATCAAGAAGATGGCCATCTTCAGAAGGTTGAATCTGAAGAGCCGCCCCTGGCCATTCAGCCGCCACTTTGATGTGGTCTTCTGCAGAAATGTGCTCTATTACTTTGATCAGGAGCATCAGACCGACGTACTGAACAGTATCTATCAGGTTACCCGCCCGGGGGGCTGGTTATTGACAAGTGTCACAGAGAGTATCCGGGAACTCGATACACCATGGAAGACGGTAACGACAGGCGTTTACAGAAAAGAACCGTAACGATATGGCAGAGAAAGTAAGAGTACTCATTGTCGATGACTCCTCCCTGGTTCGCAAGATTCTGCGGGACGGGCTGGATGCAGACCCCGAGATCGAGGTGGTAGGGACTGCACGTGACCCCTATGTGGCGCGTGATCTACTGGTCAAGTTGCGGCCTGATGTCATTACCCTTGATGTGGAGATGCCGCGTATGGATGGAGTCACCTTCCTGCGCAAGTATATGGAGGTGATTCCGACCCCAACGGTGATGATCAGTTCCCTGACTGAGACCGGGCGTAGCATCACCATGGATGCGATGGAGGCCGGTGCAGTCGATATCGTCTCCAAGCCCCGTATCGGTCTGGTGGATCAGTTCCCGGAGATGATGGAAGAGGTCTGTCTGCGGGTGAAAGCGGCTGCCAGGGCAGACATGGACCACTACAAGAAGGTGCATGATACCCATGTGGAGCGGGTGGCCGAGCCAGATCGTTCCCAGGCGCTGGATGAGTCGACCGACAAGGTGATCGCCATCGGTGCATCGACCGGCGGGGTTGAGGCGCTGGCCCGCATTCTGCCCGCATTTCCGGCGGCCTCTCCCGGCATTGTCATTGTGCAGCATATGCCCGAGGGGTTTACCACATCCTTTGCAGAGCGTCTGAACAAACTCTCATCGGTGCGGGTGAAAGAGGCCGAGTCCGGGGATCGTATTGTGCCCGGTTTGGTGCTGCTGGCGCCGGGTGGTAAGGCCCATATGGAGGTGAAACGTACCGGTGGCGAGTATCGTGTGCTGTTGCGTGAGGGGGAGAAGGTGACTTTCAATCGCCCTTCAGTCGATGTACTGTTTGGCTCGGTGGCACAGCAGGTGGGACGTAATGCCACGGCTGTACTGATGACCGGCATGGGAAGAGATGGCGCCAAGGGGTTGTTGGCGATCAAGGAGGCAGGTGGGCGTACATTTGCCCAGAACAAGGCGACCAGTGTGATCTATGGGATGCCGCAAGAGGCAGTCAATCTGGGGGCAGCGGAGAAAGTGTTACCGCTTGAACACATTCCGATGAGCCTGATCAAGGCTGCGAGAGAATCATAATCCCGTAGTCAATGCAGTGAGTGATGCGTGTAAGTTTGAGTCTAAGGAGAAAGAGATGTCACAAGAAGATTTGTTGATGATCGATGATGATGAAGAGGACAACATTGAAGAGATGTTTCTCACCTTCGAGGTGGGAGATGAAGAGTATGGCGTAGGCATCATCAATGTTACCGAGATCGTTCGTCTGCAGAAGATCATTGAGGTGCCTGATGTGCCTCATTATGTGCGAGGGGTGATCAATCTTCGCGGTAAGGTGATTCCGGTGATTGATGTGCGCAAGCGCTTTGTATTGCCGGAGACCGACTATACCAACCGTACCACCATCATCGTGCTGGAGGTGGAGGATGTGTTGACCGGATTGATTGTGGACCGGGTCAACGAGGTGATTGAGATCCCCGAAGAGAGTATTGATGCACCACCCCGCAAGCACAAGGGGGATGAGGGGGTTATTCAGGGAATGGGCAAGCATGGCGACCGCGTCTGTATCATTCTCGATATTCATCACCTGCTCTCCGATGAGCAGTTGACGTTCGATCTGGAGCGGATCAAGCGTTCAGCGCAGGATGAAGCGGCATAAAGGGGGAGATGGTCAAACTGATTTGACCAGACAGTAAGAGCAAGAAGCGGAGTGTTACAGTGAAAGTCAATTTGCCGGTTACCCAGATTGAGACCATTGTCGAAGAGGGCAAGATACTGGTCTCGAATACAGATCTGAAGGGCCTCATTACTGAGGCCAACAGCAACTTTGTAGAGGTCAGCGGCTTCAGTAGACAGGAGTTGATCGGGGTGAACCATAATCTGGTGCGTCATCCCGATGTCCCTGCCCGGGTCTTTGAAGATCTTTGGGAGACCCTGCAGGCGGGAGAACCCTGGTCGCAGGTGGTAAAGAATCGCTGCAAGAATGGCAACCACTACTGGGTAGAGGCCAATGTGACCCCGGTTTTTGATGGGGATGAGGTTGTGGGCTATATCTCTGTACGCAAGGCGGCCAACCGGGATCTGATCGCGCCTACTGAAGAGGCCTATCGCAGGATTGAGCAGGGTGAGTGGCTGATCTCCAGAGGGAAGGTATATACCTCTCAATGGGAGATGAGAAGGGCGAAGTTCAACTTCTTCCGGGAAATGAAGATCTCCACCCGCCTGATCGCTACTGCAGCCATGGCCTTTGTTACGCTGCTGGGGCTGTTGGGTATTGTCTATTCCGAACAATCCGAGCAGATAGCGTTCCGTGACAAGGAGCGTCTGGGTATTGAGTCGATCCTCTCCCTGCGTAATCTGGCGGAGCATCTTCCACAGCATCGCGGAATGGGCAACGCCTATCTCAATGGAGACAGCAGTTTCAAGGAGAAGCTCAATCAGGTTGAGCAGAAGATTGCGCAGGATCTGGCCAATGTGCGTCAGGTAGACAGTGCAGTGGGCAAGCAGCTCAAGACCAGTGGCCGTGTGAGTGACCTGGAAAAGGAATGGGAGCAGCTCAAGGGGCGCTGGACAGGCATGTCTGCGGCCGAGAGCTTCAAGGAGCATAGCCATTTGATTCAGGGGGTACTGGACTTGGTTTCCCATGTAGGGGACAGCTCCAATCTGATACTGGATCCGGATCTGGATACCTTCTACCTGATGGATGCCATCGTGAATCGTGGACTGCAATTGACTGATGTGACCGGTCAGTTGCGTGGCTTTGGTTCTGGTGTGGTGGCCAGAGGTGAACTCAGTAACGATGATCTGCGTCGGATTGCCGAGCTGAAGATCCGTGGTGATCTGTTGACGGCTGGTCTGATACGAACGCTGACAAGGGCATCAGAGGCCAATGACGATACCGGTCGACAGCTCTCCATGGCAATTGGTGGACTGGAGAGTGCGGCCGCTGCATGGAAGAAGCAGGTTGAGCTGATCAATAGTGGCGCCCTCAATGCCACGACCTCAGACCAGTTCTTCAGTGATGGCAGTACAATGATCAGCGCGGTCTTTACCGTATTTGATCAGTCGGCAGTCCAGTTGAACAAGCTGCTGAGTGAACGCATTGAGTCAAAGGAGGCAGCACTCTCTTTCAGTGCAGTGGTTACCATAATGGTTCTGCTGTTGATTGGTTGGGTTACGGTGCGCCTGATACGCTCGATTGTTGAGCCGCTGGATCATGCCTCTTCGGTGATGAAGCAGATCGCCTCGGGTAACTACAGTAACCAGATTGAGCATGCGGGTAATGATGAGGTGGCCGCCATGCTGATGCGTCTGAAATCGATGCAGATCAAGTCGGGTGCGGATCTTAATGAGATTACAGAAAGAGCCAATGCCACCAGCCGCATCAAGATGGCACTGGATGGTGCGACCACCAACATCATGATTGCGGACCATAACCGTAATATCGTCTATATGAACCCGGCCGTGACCGAGATGTTGCGCAAGAACGAGCGGGCACTGCAGCAGGAGTTGTCAGGGTTCCGGGTAGATAATTTGTTGGGGAACAGTATTGATCAGTTCCACAAGAATCCGCAGCATCAGGCCAACCTGCTCTCCACCTTTACCCAGACCTACAATACCCAGATTCGGGTGGCGGGTCGTATCTTCAACCTCTCGGCCAATCCGGTGATTACTGCAGAGGGAGAACGCCTCGGTGCCTCTGTAGAGTGGGCGGATGTCACCGAGCAGGTACTGGGTGAGGAGATGGTAGAGAATCTGGTCCGGGGGGCTGCCGATGGTGACCTCTCACAACGTCTGGATAGCACCCGTTTTGATGGCTTTATGAGCCGCATGGCGGAGGGTGTGAATGATCTGATGGACACCTTCAATGATGTGCTGGTGCAGACCCGTATCGTGATTGATCAGGTGAATGAGTCGGTAGGGCAGGTGCGTATCAGCAGTCAGGACCTGGCCTCTGCATCGCAGGAGCAGTCCTCTGCCATTGAGCAGGTGAGTTCGAGTCTGGAGGAGACCGACAGTCAGGTCAAATCCAATGCGATGAATGCCGGGGTTGCCAACCAACTGGTGCAGGAGACCAACAATGTGGCGGATGAGGGGCAGCAGAAGATGCGTGAGATGATCCACTCCATGGATGGCATCTCCAGCTCCTCTCAGGATATTGCCAAGATCATTAAGGTGATTGACGAGATTGCCTTCCAGACCAATCTACTGGCACTGAATGCGGCGGTAGAGGCGGCGCGTGCAGGCAAGTATGGCAAGGGCTTCGCGGTGGTGGCACAGGAGGTGAGGGATCTTGCCGGGCGTAGTGCCGAGGCGGCGAAGGAGACCGCTGAGCTGATTGAGCAGTCGACCCAGCAGGTTGCCGATGGTGTGAAGGTAGCCGATGCAACTGCCGGTTCACTGGAGGGGATTGTCGAGAATGTGGCCAAGGTGCGTGATCTGGTGGCGGAGATCTCCACGGCAAGTGATGAACAGACACGCGGTATTACCCAGATTGCCGATGCCATCACCCAGATCAGTGATGGTTCCCAGTCCAGTAGCCAGCAGAGTCTGGAGATGGCCAGTGCAGCTGATGAGTTGGCCAGCCTGACCGATCAACTGGCATCAGAGGTGGCACGTTTCCAGTTGCATGAGGGGGCACAAGGGATGCGCCCGGTAGCTGCACCCGCACCACGTCCGGTGGTTGCAACGGCAGTGACAGAAGCGGTTGAGGTAGAGGAGCCTGCTCCGGCTGCAATAGCAGCGCCCCATGAGGTGTTACCGCTGGATCAGGATGAACGGGATTTTGGTGATTTTTAGATTTTTAGAACAATAAAAGATAATATTTATAAGGAATAGTGGGGTATTTATGAGTAGCAATAATGGGGGTAATAAAGTGGGAAGCATGAACCTGAAGAAAAAATTGTTGATGGCCTTT